>LCBU01000010.1 GCA_000997405.1 Candidatus Woesebacteria bacterium GW2011_GWA1_41_7
TTGAAGGCCATTGGAATGATAGGTTTTAAGCCTGATCTCCCCTTTGATGGTTATTTTTTTCGGCCGGAATTTTTCAATAACCGCTTCTTCAATTTCCTGAGCTGACTCTTTTTTTACCCCTAACTCTTTCAACCCGTTTTGATCGTTCAGAGATTTTGGTTCCCTGAGCACCATCTTTTCCTTCTTCAAAAATCGGGGCCTCCTCTGTTGGGGAAGCTTCAACAACTTTGACTCTTTCGCCACCCTTAAGACCGGCAATATGCATCTTTTCCTGTTTCTTTTCGTTCTTGTTTTCGTCTTCACCGACGAATTTTGTTTTCATTTTTCCCATAATTTATATCTTATTCAACTTTGACTCCCATGCTTCTGGCGGTTCCTTCGACAATTTTCATTGCAGCCTCGACATCCTTGGTGTTAAGGTCGATGATCTTATCTTCTGCGATTTTTCTTACTTGGTCTTTGGAAAGTGTCCCGGCCATTTCTCTGGGAGTCTTGCCGCTTCCTTTTTCAATCCCCAGGGCTTTCTTGATCATATCGGAGACCGGTGCTTTTTTAATGACAAAATCAAAGGATCTGTCTTCGTAAATAGTAATTACAGCCGGAACAACTGCAGTTCCTACAGGAGGAGCGGGGGTAGCCTCGGCTGCCTTAAGGTTAATTTTGACTACTGTTTTGATCTTTTTTGCCATAATATTTCTTTACGATTGCACAAGTAGAAAATTCTAATGAAGTTTCGACCTCATGTCTCCCTCAAATTTATGAGGTAAGGCTATTATACAGTCTAATTATTCTTGAGTAAAGCGATAACTATGTGTAGAATGATTTTATGTCTGAAGGAACGGATTTGGATAAAAAAATCAGTAGAAGGGACTTTCTAAAGATGTTGGGAATGAGCGTATCTGCGGTTGCTGTTTCCCAGGTGTTATCTGCCTGTGAACGCTTCACACCCGAAGAAATGAAGATTACCTATAAAGAGATCAAAAACGGGGATTCTCTGCCTTTATATATTAGAGGTCAGGAAAAACCGGCTAATATAAACATTCAATATGCATTCCCGGATGTTGATCCGCTCCAGATTCGACAGAAAGACGGAAAGGGTGTTGCGCTTCCGTTTAAGAACGGGGAAGAGAGAGTAAGGTTTCTGGGAGAAATTGGCGACCCCACCCTTTATAAAGTGACCGGTAAAAATCCGGAATTGAGCGACGAAATAACAGTTGGTGTATATCCTAAGGTTACAGGGAATCTTATCTCACTCGATGGGAGGCACAATCTTGAATTCCACGACAATCTGTATGCTATGCCGGTAATAGTTGCTAACCAAAGCTATTTTGAGGATCAAGCTCCGTCTGAGATAAATAAAGGTGAAGGCTACAAACGTAGTGATTGGAAAGACGTCGGCCATTTTGGCAATGGATTAATAGTTGGGACGTTGGGTGAAGACGATCGTTTTAGAATCTCGGGGTATGTATGTGATGCCAGGGCTTTGGTGTTGAAATAATTATTTCTCTTTGGGGGGGTTAAGTGATTCCTGAAGTCCAAGGAAAAAAGCAGCTTCATCTGTATTGTCTATTGTTAGCTCTTTGGTTTCTTTTTCACCCGCCGAAACAGTGTCAATAAAAAGGGTGCCTGTTCCGTCTTTTTTGGGCTCGAATCTTACAGATCCTTCTTTAATGCCTTCGCTGAAGATGTCGGAATATTGGTTCAGTTGGACAAGGTCAATACCCCTGTCCCTATAATTTTGATAGAACTGATCCCGCATTTCTTGGAAGTTAGCCCTATCCTTGTCGCTTTTGTTTAGAAGATCAGAATTACTTTCGCTCATTTTAAACTTTTTGTCACCCGTTAGATCTAGACTTTTTGTATTTGCAGAAAATCCAACTCCACCGGTGTTTCACGGCCAAAAATAGATACCAGAACCTTAACTTTACCTTTTTCTTCGTCGAGTTCATGGATTGTTCCCAAAAAGTCCGAGAAAGGACCATCAATAATCTTGACGGCTTCGCCGACTGAGAACTTTGTTTTGAATCTGGGGGCGGGGGAGCTTATGAACTTTTGAATATTGGTAACTTCAGCTTCGGAAAGAGGTGTCGGTTTGTTTCCGGCTCCAACGAATCCCGTAATACCCGCTGTGGTTCTTACAGCAAGCCAGGTCGGATCATCCAAGATCATTTTTACCAGTAAGTATCCGGGGAAAATCTTTTCCTTAATTGTAGCTTTCTTACCGTTTCTTATAATAACTCTGTCCTGTGTCGGAACAAGCATCTCGAAGACTCTTCCACCCAAGTTCATGGTCTCAACTCTTTGGCGAAGAGTATCCATAACACGTACTTCGTGGCCGGATGATGTGTGGACCACATACCACTTTGCTTTGGGGTCAGTGGTTTGGGAAATGACAATGTGACCTTGGATCTTTTTACCTCCAATGCCTCTTTCTGCTACTCCTATTGCGTTTTCGGACTGATTTTTATCCTCGTTCATGCTATTTAATTAATATTTTTGTTAAAACAGTTGTAAACAAATAGTCAAACCCTCCAACATAAAGCCCGACCACCACCGAGACCAGGAAAACTACGCTAGTGAGTCTTATGACCTCATTTCTCTTTGGCCAGGTAACTTTGGAAAGTTCACTCCTTACTTCTGAAAAGAAAGTAACAACTGATTTCATCTAGATGTGAATTGTATCAAATTATTCTGAAGCACACAAGACAGATTGCCCCCTGGTGTATAATTGGCCATGGGCACAGAAGGTGAGAAAAGACCTATCCGTTTTGAGCACGAAAAGAAGCCTAACTTCAAAGTTGCCGAAGGTTCGTGGGAGTCTGTTTTGGTTGGATTAAAGGGTGAATACCCGGAAAGTGTTTTTGGTGTTGCAGATACGGATTACTGGGAGGAGATTGAAGAGAAGGCGACGATGGGTTTGAAAAAAGCCTGTTTTCAATACTTCTTGGCCGGGGTAGGGCATGTAACATTGGCCGGAAGGGTAGTAAACAGCAATCCGGCAATAAGGGTGAAAATCAGTCTTGGTGAAATGTCTACAGGAGAACGGAATGAATTAGTAGATAGATTTGCTACCTTTTTGTACGACAGATACCCCAGAAAGTATAGGGAACGGATCAAAAAATGACTCTTCCGGATTTTTCCTTCGAAAAAAGTATTTCAAAAAAGGGTTATGGAATTGTTGCCGGCGTGGATGAAGTGGGAAGAGGATCTTTTGCGGGGCCGGTAGTAGCCGGATGTGTAGCATTCCGGCAAAATCCAAATTCCGACAACCAACCTCCAAACAACATTAGAATAAACGATAGTAAAAAGTTAAATTCCAAACAAAGGGAGCTGGCTTCCTTTTGGATAAAAAGAAATGCGTTTTGTTATGGAATCGGGTGGGCGAGCGTTACCCAAATTAACAAACTAGGTATTAAAAAAGCCAGTGAGATAGCTTTTCGGCGTGCCATTAAAAACTGCAACAGAAGAATTGATTACTTATTAATAGATGCCTTTTACATTCCTTATATAAAAGGTTTAAGGCGCAAAAACCAAAAGCCAATTATTAAGGGGGACACTAAGTCAGTTTCGATAGCCGCAGCATCTATTGTAGCCAAAGTTTACAGGGATAAATTGATGGACAATTTATCTAACCGACCCAAATATAAAAAATATGCTTGGGATAAAAACAAAGGCTACGGTACATTAAGCCACAGAAAAGCCATTATAAAATACGGAACCACGAGTCTGCACAGAAAAAAGTTTGTGGAAACTTTTCTTTCGGGGTTAGCCTTAGATTAATAACTCCTCTTTTTCTCGAGTTCAATAGAGTGGGCGATGCGGTACTTAGCTTCTTTTCTTCTTTCGGCCGGTTTTTTATAGTGCTCACGGTCACGATATTCTTGCATAACACCCTCAACTATGGTCTTTTTACGAAAGCGGGCAATAAGCTTGTCATCGCTTTCTCCTTTTTTCTTTTTAATTACAAACATGAATAATTAGTCGCCTCCTTTCTTCTCTACTAGCTTGTAATTTTAACATATGTTATTATTTGTTGAAATGTCTAAAAAGACGGCACTTATTACCGGAGTTACGGGACAGGACGGGTCGTATTTGGCCGAGTTTCTTTTGAAGAAAGATTACACTGTTGCAGGTATAGTCAGAAAGACTAGCAACATGGCGTATGCCAATATTTCACACATCCAGGAAGAACTTCAACTAGTTCAGGCAGATTTATTGGACCCAATTTCCATCCGCGAGGCTTTGCAGAAGGTAAAACCTGATGAGGTTTATAATTTAGCATCTCAAAGCCACCCCGCAGAAAGTTTCAGACAACCGATTCATACTGCTGAGATTACGGCAATCGGTGCACACAGGGTTCTTGATGCAACGCTCGATGTTGTTCCTAAGTCCAAGTTTTATCAGGCCAGCTCTTCTGAGATGTTTGGTTGGGTTAGGGAAATTCCTCAAAATGAGGAAACTCCTTTCAATCCGGCAAACCCTTACGCAGCTTCAAAACTTTATGCTCATGCGATGACCAAGATTTACAGGGAAAGTTACAACATGTTTGCTGCGAACGGAATTCTTTTTAATCATGAATCACCGCGAAGGCATCTTGGTTTTGTAACCCAAAAAGTTACCTATGCCGCAGCTTGTGCAAAATTGGGTATTAAAAGTTCGGAACACCTTAATGAAGAGGGTGAGCCGATTGTTAAAAACGGAAAAGTAGCTTTGGGAAACCTTCAGGCTAAACGTGATTGGGGATTTGCCGGAGATTATGTTGAGGCTATGTGGCTTATGCTGCAACAGGACAAACCGGACGATTTTGTAATTGGAACAGGGGAGACACATACTATTCAAGAACTTTGTGAGGAGGCTTATGGATATGTTGGATTAAATTGGAAAGATTATGTGGTAGTTGATGAGAGGTTTGTCCGACCAACGGAAACAGGACCTTTGGTGGCAAATCCTGAAAAAGCCAAAAAGATTTTGGGTTGGACTCCAAAAACTTCATTTGAAGAGTTGGTCCGTCTCATGGTTAACGCTCAAATCGCCAGGTTGAAATAACTTTGTGATTGCTTCATGATTAGATTGTGAAAAAGTATCTTTTGATGTTTAAGACAGATCCTGTTTGGACTAAGCTTCTTACTTTTTCGCTGATACTTTTCTTTATAAGATTATCCGATTCTATTATTGCTTTCTGGGCACCGAACCAAATTCAAAATTCACTTAATAACCCAATAATCATGGGCGCAATTATTAGCTTTCAATCGCTTGTCGGATTTGCATCGGATCTGGTCTTTCCTAAGATATTTAAAACTGTCCACACGAGACGACTATTTTTTTGGGCAATACTTTTATCCGCCTTAACATCGGTCGCTTTGGCATCTTCTACACTGAAGCCGATTATCGCTATTTTCATCGTCACAATGACTCTCTGGGGGATTTACTATGAACTTGTAAACTTTGCCAACTTTCAGTTCATGAGCACTTCCATCCCCGGAAACATGAGAGCTGCTGCATGGGGCTTTACCGGGATCTTTGTAAATTTGGCTTATTTTCTGGGACCCTTTATTGCTACCAAACTTCTTTCGAGTGGAATTCTCATTACCCAGGGAACAATTATTATTTTTCTTGTTGCCGCATTAATAATTCTATCCGTTGGTAAAAAGAAAAACGAAACTTCGGAAACAGTTGATTTTGGAAGCGCCAACCCTCTTTTAGAACTTAAACATTGGGCGACACTTTCTAAAGCAGTTTGGCCGGCACTGACAATCGGCCTTCTTTTGGGATTCATCGACGCTACTTTTTACACAGTGGGCGCTGTTTGGACGGAAAAACTGTCATTGGTTAATCCTTGGGGTGTTTGGTTTTTACCTCTTTATCTTTTGCCATCAATTTGTTTGGGAATACCTCTTTCGAATTGGAGGATTGAAAACGGTAAGAAAAAACTGGCAGAGAAGTTTTTAGGTGTTGCCGGAGTGTTTTTTATACTTATCGGAATAAACTCAAGCATTCAGTGGCAACTAGCCATGGTTGCTCTGGCAGCGAGTGCCGTGGCAGTATGTTATCCGCTCCTGGAAGGAGTTTATACGGACATACTAACCAGAATGGGGAGTGAGAAAAAAGACATGATTGGTTTAACCGGGTCTGCTCTAAATATTTCTTACATCATATGGCCGGTTTTTGCAGGGCTCATTTCTGCAAGAGTGGGTGAGAGAATGACTTTTAGCTGGCTTGGAGTTATGATCTTAGTCTCGTCTTTAATACTTCTTCTTGTCACGCCAAGAAAAATTAAGTTGCCCCAAACAGAAATTAAAACATGGGAATAAACCTAATCAAGCTGAAGAAGTTTGGATATTTGGGAAGTTGAAAGCGCTTTCATTTTAGGAATTTTGACAATGCTTGCTCCGACAATCTTTGCCTGCCTCTCCTTTTTTTTGAGTATTACGTCACCTTCAGTCACTGCGATTACTGATGGACGGATTTTGACAACAAAATCCAAATAATCCTTGTCGGTCATTTTATCTTTCAAAACGATCACCTTATCAATGAAGTTCAGTGACTCAAGTATTTCCTTTCTTTGTTCCTCTGTGTGAATCGGACGCCCAGGGCCTTTTAATTCCCTTATCCTTCTATCCGATTCAATAGCAACAACCAAAACGTCCCCTAAAAGCTTAGCTTTTTTCAGGAAATATAAGTGCCCGTAGTGGAGGATGTCAAAACATCCACCCGTCAAAACTATTTTATTTTTTGATTTCATTATTGAAGGCGACCACCGATTTTACAGCCAGGTCTACCGCCTCATCAAGTTTGCCGTCAAGATTTTCGACGGGAAGCGCTTTTTTCACAAGAATTTCCAAATGCGGACGTTCCTGTTCATCCCGCGCCCGATATTCATTGGGATTATATTTATCAAGATCCCGTCTTTTCCTCCTGTCATTAATAACTTCTTTCGGCGCGGTTATAAAAAGAACCAGAGTATGTTTTTGCATTACACCCGCGGTTTCCTGAAAAAGGTGTTTAAAAAAACTTCCGGATGCAACTTCTGCTGCACGGGAAGGGTCAATGCGCCAAACAAGATTTTCTCCGTTAAGGAGTCTTTCGATCTCGCTTTTGGGAGTTGCTTTATTTGAAGTACCGGTCCGGGTAATTTGTTCAACCAACTTTCCTGTTTTTGACATTTCCTGAAGCTTATCGCCGGTTAGGAAGTGGTATTGAACTCCATCAACTTCTCCTGGTCGTGGGGGACGATCTGTACAAGTTACAACTTTTTTAAGGTTGAGTTCTTGAATAGATGGACTTTTTAAAAATTCATCCATTACGGAATCTTTTCCGGCGCCTGAAGCTCCGGTAAATACGGTTAAAATTCCGATTTCCATATCAAGATTATACACCCCTATCTATTTTTTCTATTTACTATTTGCTAGTATATATTTATGCCCACTGCCAAAAGCGAAGACGAAGCTCAAGTAAAGAAAACTCCATCAAAAGAGAAAATTAAACTTAATATCGATAAAGATGCCCTTAAAAAATTTAGACTTGTTGTCGTGGCTTATTCAAGTGTCCAAAGAGAACATTTTGCCACAAGATCCGCTTACGAAGCAGAGGTGGAAGTTGAGGAGAGGGCAATCGAGGTTTCCGAGGAAATCAGAAAACTGGGAATTCCGGTAAGGACTTTGCCGGGTGATCAATATTTCTATACTAACTTGCTTGTCGACAAACCTGACCTGGTAGTCAATCTCGTAGATACACTAAAAGGTAGGGACCAACTGCAACCTTCGGTTCCCGCAGCACTTGAGCTGGCCAATATCCCTTATACAGGAGCAGGTATGGAAGGTTTGATCATTGGCAATAACAGAAATCTTACAAAAAGGCTTTTGATGGCATATGACGTTCATACACCACCTTTCCAGTTTGTAAGACGGGCCGGCACAAGCATAGATGAGGATTTGGGGCTTCCCTTGATTGTTAAATTGAATGAAGGAGGGGGTAGTGTTGGCATTAATAACCATGCGGTAAAGGAAACTTATAGAGCGACAAAGCTTAGAGTCAATAACCTTATTACGACCTATCACATCCCTGTAATAGTGGAGAAGTTTGTTGATGGGCCGGAGATAACGGTTGTGGTTTTTGATGATGGGGGAAAGCGCCATGTTTTTATGGGTCAGAAAGTGTTTAGAACAAAACCCGACGGCAAGCATTATTTTACAAGTATCGAGTCATACGATGACATAAGGGCGTATAAGTATATTTTTGTTGAGGATGATTTGCGCTATGAAATTACCAAGTTAGCAGTCAGAGCCTTTGGGGGATTACAGCATAAAGACTATGCGAAATTTGATGTTAGGGTAGACGAGGAAACAGGGATTGCCTACTTTACGGATAGTAACCCCAACACAGCCTTTGGGCCCGATATGGGGCTTCCCATGACTGAAGTTATGGCAATGCATGGGGTAGAATTTTCCGATACGCTAGCCAGCCTGCTTTCCAAGTACGCCAAAAACCTCCCCTGAGGAGACTCCTGGACAAATCCCGATTCTAGTCGTAGAATAGACCATTCATGGAACTCGAGAAAAACAAAAAAACAAGGAAACTGCTCCGTGCTCTACTTAGCCTGGAAGACCGAGTCGTGGGCAAACCATTTCCCGGAATGAAGCGTGTCAGACAGATTTCGAGTTATCACTGTGGTCCTGCAGTTATTGTTGAGCTTCTCTCCTTTTTGGGTAAGAGTGTTTCACAAATTGCCGTTGTCAGGTCAATTAAGGCAAAAGACAAAATTAAGCGCTTGGGTCTTAATATTCATGATTTGGCTAAGGCAACTGCCTCGGTTGGCAAAAAAGAGGTTGTTTTTTGGAGGAAACGCCAATCTACAATAAATGACCTTTCCAACATTGTGAATAAATACCATTATCCTGTGGCTGTTGAGTGGCAGGGAGTTTTTTATGAAGATGAGGATGAAGACAGTGGACACTACGCTGTAATTACCAAGGTTGATAAAAAGAGTAATTATTTAAGGATTTGTGATTCCTATGCGGATTTCGCAGGGGTTGATAGAAGGTTTCGAATTAAGGTTTTTGAAAAAAGATGGTGGGATGTAAATAAGATTAATGGAAAAAATATTGTAGATAAGAAAATGATGTTTGTGGTTACGACAAAAGGTGAGACATGGCCCCGTAAGTTGGGAATGGTTAAGATTTAAAAGTCACTCCCAATATTTATAGAAATATTTATTGTAAAAAGCCACTTTATTAAACTCGATATTTGCCAAATCATTGTTTTCTTGAGCTAAATAAATCTCACCCCTTATTTGATATATTTCGGAAAACCCTCTGTTTCCGCTTTTTATTAGAGAGTCTGTGATTTCAAAAACCTTATTATAATTTTTCACTTTTTGATAAGCCACGATCGGTTCTATTTGGTACCACAACATTCGGGGAGGAAGTTTTCCTTCTATCGATTCATAAACCTTAACTGATTCTTCGTAATTTCCCAAGTTTGAAAGTGCAACTAGTTTATTAAAATTTGCATACACATCACTTGGATTCTGGGCAATTACTTTTTCTGTAGATTCAAGCATATTTTTCCAGGCAATTTCTTTATCGAAATTTTCTCCCAGTATCAACCGGGCTATATCAATTTTTTCTTGGGGAATAAGAACCAGATATTCATAGCCGAAAGCTTTCCAAAGACCATTAAAACTGTCGTACGAATATTCGAGATTTTTACCTTGTAAGGAATCATCCTGAATAATTACTTTTCTGACCTCATCATAACCTTTCACCACACGGAAGTGCCCAATGTCTTCACCATCTTTAGTCCAAGTCCTTGCGATAACTGGGATGTCTTGAGCAATAAAATATTTAATTAGATCTTTATTACCGTTCGGACGGTGATAGGTTACGAACCCGTACTCCTCAGCTTTTTTAGCAAGCTCTTGTAAAGTTACCGATTTGTCGTCATTATCTCCGCCTGGAATTTGATATGGCCTTAGTGCTTTGCCTAAATCCTCTTGTGACACATTTGTTCCAAAATAAGAAAGTGCCATGGAAAGTGACGCAGGTCCGCAGTTGTTATAAGTTTGGAACACATGAACACCGTTCGTAAGAGTTTTGGAGTTTGGCGTGGGAGGCAGGGTTGGTTTTGTAAAAACAGAATTTACGGTTTCAGAAACCCTTCCCGGATTGGGGTTATCCCAATTGTTTAATGTGATGTTGTAAATGCCAAAAAGGGCGACAAAAACTAAAACAGCTACAAGAAAGATTTTCATGAGAATTTATTACATTATTTAAGATATTTATCGAAATATTCAAGAGACCGTCTCATGGCTGAAGTAAAGTTTTTTGATAAATTGTGATCGTCTCCCTCGTATATAAAAATCTCAGATTCCTTTCCGGCCTTGTCCATGAGCTCCTTTAAAGTTGTCGAAAAGAGTAAAGGAACGGAAGAATCGAGTGTGCCGTGGTGAATTGAGAGTGGTCCTGAAATGTCTGCTAAATAATTGGTCGCAGAAATCGAGTTCCAAAAGGCGGGGTTTTCCTCCGGGGACCCGTATGCGACTTGAAGTTCATCTCTCCATCTTCTTCTTGCCGTAGTAGTTTCGGGGGGAGGGGTTGCATTGGTTCTACGCCAATTACTGATCATTTCAGGATAAGATCCCACAACACCAGCCCAAATGACACCAACTTTAATATCCTTACTAATAACCATATTTCTAAGTGTGATAAAGCCTCCCATCGAATGACCCCACATTCCGATTTTTTCGGCGTTAACACCGGGGTATTTTTTAATTGATGACACTGCATTTAAAACATCTATGGTGTATGCATTTGATCCATAGGCTCCTTCAGGTTCACCCTCACTCTCTCCGTGTCCCCGGTAATCAGGCTTAAAGACCACATAACCGCTGTCTGCAAAACCATCGATATAGGCCACATATCTTTCTGTTGTTTTATATTGACCAGGGGGAATATACCCATGATTGAAAATAATTGCCGGAAAACCACCTTCGGGAGTTTCTTCATCAGGAATTGTTAGAAGGCCGTAAATTTTCAAACCTTCAGATTGATAAGAGGCTAAGTATCTTTTGTAATTACTACCCGATGAGAGCGTCTCTTCGATTACTATGTCGCTTCCGGGGTAGCTACCTTTTCTTAGATATTCGATTGAAAGAGGGTGTTCGGATCCGTCTTCAAAATTGCCGATTAAACCCCCTTCATCGACCCCATTTTGCATATCTGTTAAAAGATCAGAGGCACCCCGGAAATATCCCTTGGTACTTAAAAAGTAAACAGAAAGAAAAGTAAGAATGGTAGCTAAGATTATGATAATTTTCTTTTTTGACATAAACCCGAATT
>LCBU01000011.1 GCA_000997405.1 Candidatus Woesebacteria bacterium GW2011_GWA1_41_7
TGAAATGAAAATGCCAAAATTTAGATTCCAAATACAAAACTGCATAGATGTCATCGAAGAAGGTTTTGACAAAGAAAAGGTCGGGCAAGTTGCTGCTGACATAAGAGCAGTCAGGCCACCCGAACCTTATAAAGGAAAAGGAATTAAATATGTTGACGAAGTGATAAGAAGGAAAGCAGGAAAAGCTGCTGCAGCCAAAGCAGGAGGAACAGCCTAATTACTAATATGAAAATTTTACAAGTAAAAGCCAAAAGACAAGCTCAAAGAAAATTGAGGATCCGTGCTAAAATTACCGGCACAGAGGATAGACCAAGATTTTCGGTTTTTCGTTCCAATGCCCATATTTATGGACAACTAATTGATGACGAAAACGGAAAGACGTTAGTTTCTTGCACAGACTTGGGTATTAAGAGCAAATCAAAAGAGACTAAAGTTCAAGTTGCTGCTGGTGTAGGTGAGGAATTGGCCAAAAAAGCATTAGCTAAAAAAATAAAGAAAGTCGTGTTTGACAGAAATGGTTTCAGATTCCACGGTAGGGTTAAAGCTTTGGCGGACGGAGCCAGAAAAGGAGGACTGGAATTCTAAAATATGGGAAATTTTAACAGGAGATCAAATACAAATTATGAAGGCCCGCCCAAAGAATTTGAAGAGACCGTTGTTCAGATAAATAGAATTTCCAAAAAGACCAAGGGTGGAAACCAGATCAGATTTTCTGCACTGGTTGTTGTCGGAGACAGAAAAGGTAAAGTAGGGGTTGGCCTTGCTAAAGCAACCGATGTGCGAAATGCTATCAGAAAATCAATTAGTGCCGCAAAAAGGAAATTAATTTTAGTCCCACTGGTCGGTACAACAATTCCTTATTCGGTAAACGAAAAGTTTTCGGCAGCTAAAGTCCTTCTCAAACCGGCCCCTCCCGGATCCGGTATTATCGCAGGAGGCCCCATGAGAGTTGTTTTGGAAGCGGCAGGAGTCAGGGACGCAGTAGGTAAAATTTTGGGAACAAAAAATAAAGTTTCCAATGTTTACGCAACCCTTAAAGCCCTGGAAACTATTTCAGAAATAGCAGATATAAAAAGGAAATAAAAAATAAATATGATAAAACTACCAAAAGTTGTAGCAAAAAGTAAAAAGAGAGTAGGACGCGGAATGGGAAGCGGAAAAGGATCCCATACCTCAGGTCGTGGTCAAAAAGGACAAAAGAGTAGAGGTACTATTGGAGTCCTTTTTGAAGGAATGAAAATGAGGAAATCTTTACTTAAAAGACTTCCTTTGATGCGTGGTAAAGGAAAATTCCATGCAAAAGCCAAACCTGAAATCGTTAACTATAAAAGGCTTGAAAAAATCGCCGAAGGAACGGAAATTACCCTTGAGAAACTTGTTAAATTGGGAATTGTAAACGGAAAACTGGCCAAAGTTAACGGAGTCAAAATATTAAGCATTGGCAAAAATCCCAAAAAATTTAAATTCTCAGTCCCCACATCCGGAAAAGCGATAAAGATAGCTTCGGAAAAACCCATCGAAAAAGAAGTTAAGGCTTCAAAATAATAATTAATCCGGAGGTTGTTACAAGACTCTGTTTTTAGGTTCAATTTTGGGATATAATTCTAAGAACTTATGTTTAATTCTGTGGCGAAGTTTTTTGTAAAAGCTTTTAAAACTCCTTCAATCAGGAAAAAGCTTTTTATTACCGGGTTGGTAATTATTGTTTTTAGGCTTGCGGCTCATATTCCTGCTGCAGGAATCGATAGAACCACTCTTGCCACACTTTTTGCGGGTAGCCCGCTTCTTTCTCTCTTGGACGTTTTTTCAGGAGGAACTTTGGCCAATTTTTCTATTTTAGCGTTGGGTCTTAACCCCTATATTAACGCCTCGATTATTTTCCAACTTTTGGGTTATGTCGTTCCCTCAATTCAAGAATTGCAAAAAGAGGGAGAATACGGTCAGGAAAAAATAAATCAGTACACACGTCTTCTGACGGTTCCTTTAGCCGCTTTGCAGGCATTCGGGATGTACGCTTTACTTAAAGGCCAGAATATAATTCCGTCTTTAGGGCCTACCGCGCTACTTTCTCTAGTTGTTACCATGACTGCGGGTACGGTTTTTGCTGTTTGGTTGGGTGAGCTTATTACCGAATACGGATTTAAAAACGGAGTATCCGTACTTATTTTTGTAGGAATTGTTGCAAGGCTTCCGATTACTTTGGGACAATCGGCGAGTATTTTTCAGACACAGGATATATTAAAGATGGCAATATTTGTAGCCGTACTCGTTCTAATCGTCGGTCTCGTTGTTTTTGTCAGTGAAGCAATCCGCCAAGTTCCAATTCATTATGCCAAAAGGAAAACAGAGTCAGGACTTGCCGCCTCCTCGTATTTGCCGATTAGGCTTAACCAGGCAGGGGTGATTCCGATTATTTTTGCCGTTTCCTTGGTTCTGATGCCGTCCATGATTGGTCAGTTTTTAGCAAGTGTACCGAATGCAAAAATAGCCAGCATTGCTCTTGCTGTAAGCACAGGCTTTAGCTCTGGAACCGTTCTTTACAATGTTGTTTATTTCCTCTTGGTTTTTGGGTTTACATATTTCTATACGGCTGTGGTTTTCAATCCCGAAAAAATCTCCGAAGATTTGCAAAAAGGCGGAGGTTTTATTCCGGGCATAAGACCCGGGAAAGAAACTGAAAAGTATCTATCTCACGTCCTTTCTAGAATTACAGTGGTTGGAGGAGCTTTTTTGGGTGTGATCGCAGTATTGCCGTCCCTTTTTCAAAACACTCTAGGTGCCTCAAACTTAGCAATTGGAGGGACAAGTATTCTTATTATTGTTTCTGTTGTTTTGGAAATTATCCGCGAGATTGAAGGAGAGCTCGTAATGGAAAGGTATGAGGGCTTTAGCTAAATTATGAACATAGTCCTTTTGGGATCTCCGGCATCTGGAAAAGGAACTCAGGCAGAGATTTTGTGTCAAAAATTTGACCTTTTTCATCTTTCTACAGGGGATGTTGCGAGGAACTTGGCCGAAACTGACCCAAGAATCAAAGAAATTGTTACTTCCGGGAAGCTTATTCCACCCGAAGAAATGACAATGCACGTTTTGGATTTTCTGGAAAAGCAAAAGACGGACCTTAAAGACATTCTTTTTGAAGGCTTTCCCAGATTTGTTTCCCAATATGAAGCTTTGGATAATTTTCTAAAGAGTAAAGGCGATGATCTTGACATCGTAATTTCCCTGGAGGTTCCGATGGAAGTTGCAGTAAAAAGAATTTCCTCCAGATGGATGTGCTCCAAATGTGGTGAGATTTACAATACGGAAACCAAACCTTCCGAAAAATCGGGCATTTGTGACAAGTGTGGAAGCCCTCTTATTCAGAGGGAAGATGATAAACCTGATTCCGTTAAGACCAGGTTTGATTATTACGTTAAAAATACAAAAGAGCTTATAGATTATGTTGACGGCAAAGGGAAACTTACAAGGGTAAATGGGGACAGATCAATTGACGAAATCGCAAAGGATCTGGAAAACATTGTCAGGGAGGCTTCAAAAAATGATCACAATTAAATCCCCAAGTGAAATTCAGATAATGGCTGATGGCGGGGCAAAACTTGGGCGGGTTAAAAATGCTTTGGCCGCTGCCGTTAAAAAAGGTGTTTCGGCACTTGATATTGAAAACTTGGCAATGAAATTAATTAAAGAAGAAGGAGCGGAGCCGTCTTTCACCAAAGAACATGGCTACTATTGGGCGACGTGTGTAAATATTAACGAGGGGATAGTTCATGGTATTCCGACCGCGGATGTAGTATTTGAAGACGGAGATATCGTAAGCATCGATGTAGGAATTTATTACAAAGGTTTTCATACCGACACTTCGGTAACGGTAGGGGTAAACCCGACTTCTGAGACAAAGAAATTTTTGAATACAGGAATCCTTGCTTTGCAAAAGGCAATAAAAGCGGCTAAGGAGGGTAATCACATCTACGATATCTCCAAAGCAATTGAGGATACTATTGAGGCTGAAGGATATACAACAATAAAAGCCTTGGTCGGGCATGGTGTGGGTAAAAGTTTACATGAGGATCCACAGATCCCCTGTTTTGTGCCCGAAAGAATCGAAGACAGCCCCGCGATTAAGAAAGGAATGACCTTGGCTGTCGAGGTTATGTATGCTGAAGGAGGCGATAAGGTCGAGATTCTGGAAGATGGGTGGACAATTGCTATGCAGGATGGTAAAATGTCAGGACTTTTTGAGGAGACTGTTGCTATCACTGACGAGGGTAATAAAGTATTGACTAGATGAAAACCAAAGATGTAATTGAGGTAGATGGTTCCGTGTCGGCAGCCCTTCCCAATACAATGTTTAGAATTGAGCTTGTAGACGGAAGAACTATTTTGGCAACTTTGACCGGGAAAATGCGCAGGAACTATGTCAGGGTTTTTCCGGGAGACAGGGTTAAGATAGAAATGACGCCCTACGACGAAGGCAGAGGCAGAATAGTCTATAAGTATTAAACCCCAAAAAGTATTAGTTTCGGGTATAAAAAAAACACTATGAAAGTAATAAGTTCGATAAAAGCTAGGTGTAAAGACTGCAAAATTGTTAAACGCAGAGGCGTTTTATATATTATTTGCAAAAATCCCAGGCACAAACAACGCCAGGGTTAATTTTCTAAGATAAAAAAAATGACAAGAATTGCCGGTATTGATTTACAAGATAATTGGAAAGTTGGGTATGCTTTAACCAAAATCAGAGGTTTGGGTTGGTCTTTGTCTAAAAGGGTTTTAAATGATGCCAAAATTGATTCCAAAAAAAGAGTTTCGGAACTTACCAGCGATGACATTTCAAAAATCGGTATAGAGCTTGAAAAATACCAGATTGAAGGAGATTTGATAAGGTTAGTCAGAGAAAATATCCAAAGACTGCAGGTTATCGGTTCCTATCGTGGTTTGAGGCATCAAAGAGGTCTTCCATCCAGAGGACAAAGAACAAGAACCAATGCCCGTACAAAACGCGGAAAGAGGAAGACAGTAGGAGCCTTTAAGAAAGAAGTCTTATCAAAGATGTCGGTAGCGGCAAAGGATGTTAAGGCTAAATAAAGAAAATTATTTCTAAAAAAATGGCAACCAAAAATAAAAAAATAAACAAGGAAGTCGGTTTAGGTAGGGTTTATATTTCCGCATCGTTCAATAACACCCTGGTAACCGTAACCAATACACAAGGTGAAACCCTAGCTTGGGGATCGTCAGGGGCATCCGGATTTAAAGGTACAAGAAGGGCAACACCATTTGCAGCCACATCCGCAGTTGAAAAAGTCATCAATAAAGTTAAAAACGAGAACGGCGTAGATGAATTAGAAGTTTATGTTAAAGGACCGGGTGCAGGAAGGGATGCGGCTTTGCGCGCAATCAAAGCTACCGGAGTTAAAATTTCCATGATTGCAGATATTACCCCGGTTCCACACAACGGACCGAGACCAAAGAAGAAAAGAAGAGTGTAAACTTAAAAAAATAGAATTTTATAAAAAATGGCAAAATACGTAGGACCAAAAGACAGATTAAGCAGGCGCGAAGCGTTTGATATTTTTAGTAGCGGCGCAAAACTTACAAGACTCAACGTTCCACCCGGGGTTCATGGACCAAAAGGAACAAGAGGTTCTTCCCAATACGGTAAGCAATTACGCGAAAAACAAAAAGTCAAAAGAATCTATGGAATATTGGAAAAACAGTTCCGAAGGTACGTTGAGGAAGCTTTTAAGTCAAAAGGAAATACAGGTGAGGCTCTTTTGGTAAGCCTTGAGAGGCGTCTGGATAACGTAGTCTACAGACTCGGCTTTACTTCAAGTAGACCCGCAGCCAGGCAAGTGGTTTCACACAGACACGTGATAGTGAATGGCAATAAAGTTAATATCCCATCTTTTAGCATGAAATTGGGAGATGTAGTCACGCTTGACTCCAAGGCTTCAAACATTCCTGAGATCAAAAAAGTCCTGGAACTAAAGGATGTAAAAATTCCTTCCTGGCTGGAAAGAAAAGCTTTAGTAGGTAAAGTTTCATCTCTACCGAAGCGTGAAGATATAGTGGAGCCTATCAGTGAGCAGGACATAGTTGAATTCTATTCAAGATGATAGTAGAATACCTAATCTGGAACTAAAAATATGAACGAGCCAACATTTGAAATTAAAGAAGAGAAGAAAGAGACTAATTACGGAAGATTTGTCATTTCCCCCCTCGAGCAGGGATATGGTCTTACCGTAGGTAATGCCCTAAGGAGAGTACTTTTAGTATCTTTGCCGGGTATAGCCATAACTTCGATTAAGATCGCAGGTGTTAAACACCAATTCTCCACACTTTCGGGTTTGAGAGAAGATACAGTAGAATTTATCCTCAATCTTAAGAAAGTCAGATTTTCAGGCAGCACAGACAAACCAGTTAAGGCAACTTTGGAAGTTGATAAAGCCGGTGAGTTTACAGCCAAAGACATTAAAGTTGGCGGAGGAATCGTAGTTGCCAACCCCGACCTCATTTTGGGAACAATCAATAAAGGTTCAAAACTTTCTGCGGAGATGACTGTTGAGAGTGGTTTCGGTTTTTCACCCGCTGAGGAAAGACCTTCAGACACAATAGGCCTTATCCCGGTTGATTCATCTTTCTCTCCCATAAAAAGAGTTAGTTACAAGATTGAAGAGACACGTGTCGGTAGACTTACAAACTATGACAAACTTATTTTGGAAGTTTGGACAGACGGTACAATTGAGGCAGACAGTGCAATAGTTGAGTCAGCGAAGATTTTAATGGGATTTTTCGCCCAAATTGTTAATCCCAAAAAAGTTGAGAAGAAAGAAGAAGCTCCTAAGGATGAATTAGGTTTAACAGGCAAACTTTCAGTAGAAGAAATTGGACTTCCGACCAGAGTTGCAAACGCTTTAATCAAAGCCGGTTTTGAAACCGTTGAACAGCTTGCACACGCAAAGAAGGAAGATTTAGTAAAAGTTAGGAACCTTGGCGAAAAATCCCTCAAGATTGTAGCTGCTGCACTCGGAACAAAAGGTGTCGAGTTCCTCGCCATTAAGTAAAAATTATGAACAAGAAAGTGTTCGGAAGAAAACTTTCCCGATCTCGTCCTGCTAGGGAAGCCCTTTTTACCTCTTTAGCAAAAGCGTTGATCAAGAATGGAAAGATAGTGACCACCCGCGCAAAAGCAAAGGCGGTTATTCCTAATGTGGAAAAAATGATTACGCTGGCCAAAAAGGAAAGTTTAGCAGGAAGAAGAAGGGTTTTGGGAATACTTGATAACTCAAAAGAAGAAACAAGTATCTTATTTGGAAGTGTCGTAAAGGCTTTCTCTGGCAAAACCTCCGGATTTACAAGGATCGTCTCGCTTCCGAGAAGATTGGGTGATAATGCCGAAACAGTAAGACTGGAATGGACGGAAAAAGTTGAGTATGAAACTAAGGCTAAAGAAGAAAAGAAAGCTAAAAAGGTAGAAACAAAGGAAGTTAAAAAAGAAGTAAAGAAAGTAGAGAAAAAGTCTGTCAAGAAAGAAGTTAAATCTAAAAAATAAAATGAAAACATTTCAACCTAAAGAATCAGAAGTAAAAAGAAGTTGGCACCTTATCAATGCCGAAGATGAAATTTTGGGACGCCTTTCTACCAAGATTGCCGGTCTTTTGATGGGTAAAGGAAAGGCGACCTATAGCCGCCACATGGATTCGGGAGACTTTGTTGTTGTTATTAACGCAGAAAAAGTTGCAGTTACAGGAAGAAAAGCCTCACAAAAAGTTTATAGGACACATTCAGGTTATCCGTCCGGGTTCAAAGAAAAGTCATATGACATGGTTATGGAAAAACACCCCGAAAGAATAATTGAGCACGCAGTTTCCGGAATGATTCCTGATAACCGTCTCAAAAAAGCAAGAATGTTAAGATTAAAAGTAGTAGCTGGGGATCAAAATCCTTACGAGAAAGAGTTTAAGAAAGAAGAAAAAGCGCAGGTTAAATTATAAAATGACAAAAGCTAAAAAGATTGACTATATTTTTGCAGTTGGACGAAGAAAGGAAAGCTCTGCACGAGTGAGACTTTATCATGGTAAAGCAGAGAACACTGTCAATGGAATGCCGGCAAGTAAGTACTTCCCGGGAGTGTTGGCAGCAAAAACGATCGCTAAACCATTCGGTGCAACCGAAACGTCAGACAAATATTATTTTTCTGCAAAAGTAGCCGGAGGCGGAAAAGAGGGGCAACTTAATGCTTTGACACTCGGCATTTCCAGAACTTTGGTAAAGGTTTCTCAGGAAAAAAATAAAGTCGTTTTGAAAAAATTAAATCTTTTAACTCGTGACTCCAGGATCAGACAAAGAAGAATGGTTGGAAAAGGCGGAAAAGCAAGAAGAGCGAAGCAGTCTCCAAAACGTTAAGCCTCTTTTTGTGCTAAAATACGCTCAGGTCGGAACAACTCGGGGTGTAGTTCACCGGTAAGCCTCGATGGGACCCATCCCATCTCGGGCGCAAGCACCAAGCTTGGCCGCTGAAATAACCCCTCGTACAACTCGGGGTGTAGTTCACCGGTAGAATGGGCGCATGGGGTGCGTCCGAACTGAGTTCAATTCTCAGCACCCCGACTAGAGTTAAATTTCCCCATTGAATTTATTTTTCCGGCGTTGTAAAAGTTAGTTGTAATGCCAAAGACAAAAAAACCCGAAATTGAAGCTCCTGTTAAACAGGAAGGCGGGGCTGCCAAACTTCAGGCAATAAAGCTCGCAATGGACCAAATCGAGAAACAGTATGGAAAGGGCTCTATTATGCGGCTTGGTGAAAGAACTCCCGATCAACTCAAAACTGAAGTTATTTCAACAGGTTCGATAGCCCTTGACCTGTCGCTGGGTGTAGGAGGGCTCCCCAGAGGCCGTATAATCGAAATCTACGGGCCTGAAGCCTCAGGAAAGACCACTTTGGCACTTTCTGTTGTTGCAGAGGCCCAGAAGCGTGGTGGACAGTGTGCGTTCGTCGACGCGGAGCATGCTCTGGATCCTCAAAGAGCTGAGATCTTGGGAGTTGATCTTGACAACCTTCTTATGAGCCAGCCCGACACGGGAGAGCAGGCTCTGGAAATTACTGAAACCCTGATTCGTTCAGGTGCTATTGACGTGGTTGTTGTCGATTCCGTCGCAGCCCTTGTACCGCGGGCAGAACTTGAGGGGGAAATGGGAGATTCGGTTATGGGAATGCAGGCTAGACTTATGAGTCAGGCACTACGTAAGTTGACGGGGGCTATTTCGAAGTCAAAGACTGTTTTAATTTTTACCAATCAGCTTAGACAAAAAATCGGGATCATGTTTGGTAACCCCGAAACAACTCCCGGCGGATTGGCTCTTAAGTTTTATTCATCGGTAAGAATTGATCTCCGAAGAATCGAGGTTCTCAAGGACGGGGAAAAAGTGATCGGTTCAAGGCACCGTGCCCGCATTGTTAAAAATAAAGTTGCGCCACCTTTGCGCGTTGCCGAATTCGACATAATGGAATCTGAAGGAATAAGTAAAACCGGAGGGATTTTGGACGTAGGGCTTGAACTTGGACTTATCGGAAAGAGCGGATCCTTCTTTAATTACGAGGGTAAACCCATTGCTCAGGGTAAAGAAGCTGCAAAAATGTACTTGAGGGACAATCCGAAAGTCGCCGAGGAGATAGATAAAAAAATCCGCGAGGTAGTAGCTTCTGGTAAAAAACTTCCAAAAGAAATTGGAGAAGAGACGGAAGAATAAATATTCATTGTTAATTAACAACTGAGATTATGCCAACCGTAACTTTGCTTAAGCCTCAAAAAAATGGCAAAAGGGTTAATGTTTACCTGGACGGCGTTTTTGGTTTCGGGATCGATCTTGATACATTGGTTTTGAATCACATCAAAATCGGCACGGAGCTTACCGATGACGAAGTAAAAAAAATAATCAGAAAAGCCGAATTTCAAAAAACCCTGGACAAACTTCTTAGATTTGTAACTCTCAGGCCACGAAGTCAGAAAGAAATTGACGATTATTTGAGAAGGAAAAAAGTGCATGAAAGTTTATATGAGAGTCTAATCGAAAAATTGAAACATTTTGAGCTTCTCGACGACGCTAAATTTGCGAAGTGGTGGGTGGATCAGCGTATAGCCTTCAAGAAAATTTCCTCAAGAGTTTTAAAGCTAGAACTCGGAAGAAAAGGAATTGATAAAAATATTATTGACACGGTTTTACAGGAAAACCCCTTTGATGAGAAAAAGATGGCCAAGGATCTTTTGCAAAGAAGAGCTTATAAATGGGAAAATCTTGATCCTAAAATAGCCAAGCAAAAGAAGTTCCAATACCTTGCCGGAAAGGGATTCTCCTGGGAAATAATTAC
>LCBU01000012.1 GCA_000997405.1 Candidatus Woesebacteria bacterium GW2011_GWA1_41_7
GCCACGGGTCTTAAATAAGCCCTCTTTTTCCCGGCTCAAAATATTAATATGAATACAAGTGATGAATATGTTGAAAAATTGGCTAATGTAGCCAAGATGACTGCTGATGAGGCCAAGAAAGTTCTTTTGGATGAAGTTCAGAAAGATCTAACTGCCGAAATAGCCAAAAAAATTCGTG
Organism: Candidatus Woesebacteria bacterium GW2011_GWA1_41_7; assembly: GCA_000997405.1. Taxonomy (GTDB): domain Bacteria; phylum Patescibacteriota; class Microgenomatia; order UBA8517; family UBA8517; genus UBA8517. Next base: position 179 of record LCBU01000012.1, read on the forward strand.
CAGCTGAGGAAAAAATCAAGGAAGAGGCTCACGCAAAAGCTGAAGAGATACTTCTAGACACGATGAAACATGGCGCAACAAATTACACCGCCGAATATACTGTTTCTTCAGTTACGGTTCCCAACGAGGATGCCAAAGGAAGAATTATTGGAGCCGGTGGAAGGAACATCAGAACTTTTGAAAAAGAGGCTGGGGTTGAGATAGAAATTGACGAGACAAACGAAATAAGACTCTCTTCTTTTGATTCGATAAGGCGTGAAGTTGCAAGACGTGCACTTGAGATCTTGATCAAAGATGCCAGGATTCAACCCTCAAGAATAGAAGAAGTCGTACGTCAGGTCAGAACAGAGATGGAAGATGTTTTATTGGAGGAAGGAAAGAAAATTACACATGAGTGCGGCGTATACAACTTGCCGGTTGAACTTATGCGTATGATCGGACGTTTTAGATTTAGAACTTCATACGGCCAAAATCTTGGAATCCATACAATTGAAGAAACCAGAATGGGAGTTGCAATGTCCCAGGAAATTGGGGCCAACGCAGACATTGTCAGATTGGGATGCCTTCTTCATGACATAGGAAAAGTGGTTACAAACGAGGAAGGAAATCATATTGAGCTCGGGGTAAATTTACTCAAAAAATATGGAATTCCGAAAGAGGTTATTGCATGTGTAGCAGAGCATCATGAAGATAAACCATTCTCCAGCAATGAAAGCGTAATTGTTTGGATGGCAGATGCTATCTCAGGTTCCCGCCCCGGTGCGCGCTACGAACCTCACGAAGATTATGTCAAGAGAATGAGTGTTATTGAAGAGATTGCAAAAAGTTTTTCTGGGGTGGATGTTGCCTTTGCATTCCAGGCCGGACGTGATGTTAGGGTGATTGTGAATCCCGACGAGGTTGATGATGACAATTTAACCATTCTTGCCCGTGATATAGCTAAGAAGTTAGAAAAAGAAGCAGAATATGCAGGTCAAATTAAAGTTTCGGTTATACGTGAAGTTAGAGCCACCGAAGTTACTTCAGCAAAATAACGTTGTTTCAGAATAATGTAATTTTCTTGACATTTAATAAAACTTGCCGTATTCTTGAGACGATATGACAAAAACAGAACTTCTTGATCAAGTCGCAAGGAAAGCGCATCTAACTAAAAAAGCAGCTGAAGAAGCCATTGATGTTTTTCTGGACGAAGTCGGAAGAGTTCTTTCTAAAGGTGAAAAAGTTGTTCTTTCCGGATTTGGAACTTTTAGAGTTATTTCTATGAAGGGCAAAACAGTTAAAATTCCCAAGACGGAAAAACTGGTTACAATTAAAACTCACAGACTTCCCAGGTTTACTCCAGGTAAGAAACTCAAGCGCCAGGTCAGCCGCTAAGCTTCATCCACCTTTTTGGATATAGGATTTAGTATAATAGGGTTATGGACCGTGCTATTGTAGTTGATAATTTAGTAAAGAAATTTGAAGTTACAGAAAAAGCGCCGGGGTTAACCGGTTCTATAAAATCGCTTATTTCTCCAAAGAAAAAAATAATAACTGCACTACGGGGAATATCATTTGCCGTGCAACCGGGGGAATTGGTCGGTTTTATCGGTCCAAACGGTGCCGGCAAAACCACCACTTTAAAAATATTGTCGGGACTTCTATACCCCACGGAAGGTTTTGTGGGAGTTATGGAGTTTGATCCATGGAAACGAAATCCGGAATTTTTGAAGCAGATATCACTAGTGATGGGCCAAAAGAACCAGCTTTGGTGGGATTTACCTGCAATAGAAACTTTTGAGTTAAACCGCGCAATTTACGAAATTCCTACACGTGCCTACTCTGAAAATCTAAAAGAATTAGTTGAACTTCTTGGTATAGGAAAACTTTTAAATACTCCGGTACGTAAACTTTCTTTGGGGCAGCGTATGAGAATGGAGCTTACTGCCGCACTCCTTCATAAGCCCAAAGTTCTTTTCTTGGACGAACCAACAATAGGTCTTGATATTATTGCTCAACAGAAAATTCGGGATTTTATTTACGAATACAACACAAAGTATGGAGCCACAATTCTTTTGACCTCCCATAACATGGACGACCTGACAAATCTCGCAAGACGGGTCATTATCATCAATGACGGGCGCATTCTTTATGACGGAGCTTTTGAAGAATTGATCACTAAATTTGCAAAAGAAAAACTCATTAAAGCAAGACTTTCCAACGAAAATAACATTTCCGATTTGGAAAGAATCGGTAAGATTAAAAAATTGTCTTTCCCTGAGGTGGTTCTTTCCGTTCCGAGATCAGCAGCAGCAGTCGCCGCCTCGGAACTTTTACAGAACTTTCCGGTTGACGATTTAACAATAGAGGAAATACCAATCGAAGAAGTTATCAGAAAAGCCTTTAAAGGCGGATCCGGAAAATAGGACAGTTAAAAAAAATAAGGCACCTCATATGCGTAAATATTTTCATATATTCAAAATTTCTTTTGAGGAAGAACTTGCATATAAGTGGAATTTCATTCTTTGGAGATTTCGTAATGTTTTACAAATATTTCTAACCTATTTCCTTTGGAGTACTGTTTATTCCGATCCGACCAGACAAATTTTTGGCTACGACAGAACGGAAATTTTAACTTACGTATTCGGAATAATGATAGTCAGAGCACTGGTTTTATCTGCAAAGGCAATGAGTGTGGGTAACGATGTGGCAAGCGGAGACCTTTCAAACTACCTCGTAAAACCAATGAATTATTTCAAATACTGGATGACTCGTGATATAGCCAGTAAAGCCCTAAACCTTATCTTTGCATCAGTCGAATTTGCTGTTCTTTTTATCATACTCAAACCTCCTTTCTTTTTTCAAAAAGACTTCGGCGTTATCTTGGCATTTTTGGTAAGTATAATTTTGGCAATGTTAATCTATTTTTTGATCCTCTTCCTTTTGGGATCAATTCCATTCTGGGTTCCGGAAATTGGATGGGGCTCACATTTTTTGGTTACGGTAGTGATTGTCGAAGCCTTATCGGGATCGCTGTTTCCGATAAACATCTTGCCCGAAGTGTTGCAGTCGATAATTTTGGCAACACCTTTTCCGTATCTCATATATTTTCCGGTTCAAGTTTATTTAGGCAATATCACAGGTTGGGCGCTTTTTGGCGGCCTTTTAATAGCCATCTCATGGGTTGGCGTGTTGTGGACTTTTCTTAATGTTGTTTGGCAAAAAGGGCTGAAAGTGTATCAATCCTTCGGAGGGTGAGAAGGACAAAATAATGGCTAAAAAATTAAAAAAATATCTAAAGATTTGGTGGATGATGAGTGTCAATTCTTTCTCTGTAGTATTGGGACAGAAATACGCACTTATTATATTTTTGACCGGAAAGATTTTCCGTTTTTCATTCTTTTTCTTGTTTATATATTTTCTTTTGAAGGGAACCGGCCAGATTGCAGGGTATTCAAGCGACCAGATTATATTTTTCTTTTTAACCTTTAACATTATCGAGGTAGTAACCCAGTTTTTGTTTAGAGAGGTGTATAAATTTAGGTCAATGATAATAAAAGGCGATTTTGATTTGGTGTTGGTAAAACCTGTCAATTCACTTTTCCGTGTCTTGATGGGAGGAGCAGACATAATAGATTTGATTACTATTCCGCCACTCGTTATTCTTACCGTTATTTACGGGATAAGCTTTCATCCGGCTCTGGCCGAAGTTTTGATTTATTTGGCACTACTTATGAACGGCTTTTTAATAGCTACAGCCTTTCATATTACAATTTTGGCCTTTGCAATTATAACTTTGGAAATTGACCATGCGGTGATGATCTACAGAGATATTACAAGTTTGGGAAAGTTTCCCGTAGATATATACAAAGAACCCCTCAAAGGACTTCTGACTTATCTTGTACCGGTAGGGATCATGGTAGGTCTTCCTGCGAAAGCGATAATGGGATTAATAACCCCGGTAGGGATAATAATTGCAATATTAATCGGTGTCCTGTCTATGTTCTTCGCACTTAGGTTTTGGAATTTTGCCCTCACAAAGTATACTAGTGCCAGCAGTTAAAAATGAACAAACAAAAGTTGGGGAAAATAGGCACCGGTAAACTACTCGTCATCTGTGGTCCGACCGCAACCGGCAAGACCGATCTGGCCGTCTTGTTGGCTAAAAAAAATAATGGGGAAATTGTTTCTGCGGACTCCCGCCAAGTTTATAAAGGTTTGAATATTGGTACAGGAAAAGATTTGCCGAAAGGGTTAAAACTTAAATATCTTTGGATCAAAAAATTTGGCTATTATGAAGTTAAAGGTGTCAAAATTTGGGGATATGATTTAGCAGACCCCAGACACAGCTTTAGTGTTTCTCAATATTTAAAATTTGCGGAAAGGGTGGTTGCCGATATTATAAAAAGAGGAAAATTGCCTATTCTTGTTGGGGGAACGGGACTCTACATAAAAGGAGTGATAGACGGTATCCCAACAGCAGATATTCCTAAAAGTAATCATTTAAGAGAAAGCCTTGAAAGCAAACCCCCCGAACAGCTTTTCGAAATGTTGGCCCAGATAGATTCATTGAAAGCGGCCGGCATGAATGCGTCAGACAAAAAAAATCCCAGGCGTTTAATACGTGCTATAGAAATTGCTACATGGAGAACGAATCATGCAGGTAAAGATTCGGACATGGTGAGGGAAAGCAGTAAATATGAAGTATTACAGATCGGACTTACGGCAGACGAAAAATACCTAAATCATAAGATAGAACAGAGAGTTTCAAAAAGATTCAAAGAAAGGCTTGAGGATGAAATTGCCGGGCTTCTTAAGGACCACGTAAGTTGGGAAATGCAGTCTATGAGCTCAATGGGATACGGACAATGGAGGGATTTTTTTGAGGGAAGAAAGTCGGAGAGGAATGTAATAGAAGTTTGGGAAGCGGAAGAGAAAAAATACGTAAAGAGGCAAATTATTTGGTTTAAAAAAGACAAAAGGATTAAGTGGTTTGATATAACGGATAAGGATTATCCTGAAAATGTGGAAAAGACGGTCAGAAAATGGCATAATAAATCCGATGAATAAGAAAATTGACATATCTCATCGAACCATTATTTTTACGGTCCTTCTGCTTTTAGGTATTTGGATTTTGTACTTCATGCGTGGAATCCTTTTGATGCTTTTTGTCTCTTTCCTTTTAATGACAATATTAGATCCACTCGTTAATTTTTTCGTCAAATTTAAAATTCACAGAAGCTTGTCGGTTGTTATTACCTATGTATTGGTTATTGGGACTCTTGGTGGAGTAATTGCAGTACTTGCACCAGTACTGGTTGCCGAGACCACAAGCTTTGTAAGCGCTCTTCCCGAGTATCTTTCTAAAATAAATCTAAGTCCTTCAACGGTTAACTTAACCAGTGGTTTGGTTCAGCAAGTCGGGGGTGTTTTAAATTTCACTTTTTCGGTGTTTTCTAATGTGTTTTCGATTCTTACGATTTTGGTCTTTTCGTTTTATATGCTTTTGGGCTACAGCGGTATAAGAAACCAAATCATACTCCTCCTTGGTGAGGATAGAGGAATGAAAATGAACAAGATTATCGAAGCTGTTGAAGAAAGGCTCGGAAAGTGGTCAAGAGGGCAACTGTTGTTAATGCTTGCAGTGGCGATTGGAAATTATATCGGGTACCTTCTCCTCAAAATTCCTTTTGCGCTTCCGCTGGCTCTATTGACCGGAATTTTTGAAATAGTTCCGATTTTGGGTCCGGTTATATCTGCAATTCCTGCAGTAATGATAGGACTTGGTATTTCTCCGCTGACGGGGATTGGTGCGGCTGCCGTAGCCTTTGTGGTAAATCAATTGGAAAATTATGTTTTGGTTCCCAAAATTATGCAAAAATCTACGGGTGTTTCTCCACTTCTTATTCTTATATCTGTTGCAATTGGTGCCAAGCTTGCGGGGGTAATGGGAGTCATTATTGCAGTACCTTTCGTAATTACGCTTCAGGTAATTTTAAAAGAATATTTCGGAAAGGAAGATTAAGGTCAATTTCTTCATTATGACACCAAAAAACCGCCTTTCGGCGGTATTTTGTACTCTGGAAAATAGTAAGCCAGGTTCTGTTTCTCGATGATCATCCATCTCAAGCACGTAGAACGTGCCAGACCCGATAAACGGGTTGCCCTCGAACCTCTGGGCTCGGGAAAGCTCCTCAAGCGCCCATTTCGGAGGTTGCAGCGGGGAGGATTGCCTCTTTTCACTCGTTTCCCTTTACCTTTAGGGTAATGGGCTCGACATAGTTTCTGTGGCTCTAACTGGCCAAGTCTTAAAGTTACCCCTAAGACCCGTCTCCGCTTTGCGGCGGACACCCTGCTTTCTGCTGCCTGGACTTTCCTCTCTCCTTCGCACAAGGCTACGGAAGAGCGATCATCCTTTCTCCAGAGTTGCTCATTATAGCACTTTTGGGTATTAATTTCTTGACAGTGATCAGAAATAAAACGTATTATTGATAGATGAAAAATCATAAGTTGTATAGATCATCAACAAACAGAGTCCTGGCCGGGGTGTGTGCCGGTCTGGCTGATTATTTTAATATAGACCCCATTATCGTAAGACTTTTATTCCTAGTGTTTCTTTTTGCAGGATTTGGGATTATTATTTATATAATAGCTTGGGTTTTTATTCCTACTAAATAACATGTCGGAACCAGGAGAAGTTAAAAAAGTTAAAGTTGTAAATAAGTATTCTGGCGGATCTTCAGGAGCCATATACGGATTGGGTTTCTTGGGTGCACTGGTTTACTTTATCCAACATTCGACCACTTTTCTTGAAGGTGTGATCGGTTTTTTTAAAGCAATAGTTTGGCCTGCACTCATGGTTTATAAAGTACTGGAACTTCTAAAATTTTGATCAATAAAATTTAGTTTGTATTAAGTTTTTTAGTTTTACTAATCGGGTGTAATATAAAATTATGAAATTTTCCCTACGGGGATTTACTTTAGTTGAGATTCTGACAGTTGTAGCGCTTATTGTCATTTTGGCTTTTTTTGTTCTATTGAATGTTCCTGCCCAGATAGCCAAGGCAAGGGATGCGGAAAGAAAAGGATCAATCGATGAGATAGGTAAATTTATTGAGGAGTACTATGCGGATACTAATTGCTATCCTATTTCGATACCGACATGTACCAATCCCCTTGTCCTAGGTGACAAAAGTTATATTTCATATCTACCTTGTGACCCCACAACAAGAAATTCTTATGTTTATGTTAGTGAAATAAGCTCTTGCCCCAGTTGGTTTCAGCTCTATGGAAATTTGGAGTACACACAAGACAAGATCATTGATACTCTTGGATGTCGTAACGGCTGTGGACCAATGTGCCAATTTAATTACGGCATAGCCAGCTCGAATGTAAGATTAAACTTCCTCTGTCAGAATAGTTCGGCCACACCTAATCCATCCATACCACCCACACCCGACCCCGGTCCGGAAATACCATTACTACAGTATGTTTGTGCACCGGGAGGGGCGTGCGAAGCATTTTTGTTTCCGGAGCTTTCGGGGTGCCCTGATATTTATTTGGATGACCCGAGCTGTCAGGGTCAATGTAGCGACCCTAAAAACAGATGTCACGATTCCAGAGGAAAAACTAATTAGTTATCTTCATCTTTTAGATACTTTGAAATTATATTACTATTAATTAATCATCAAAGTTTATGCTTTCAAAAATCATCTCTGGGTCATTGTGTGGCTTAAATGCGGTTTTAGTTGATGTGGAAGTAGATGTGGCTACTCAGGGGTTACCGAGTTTTACAATAGTTGGTTTACCGGACAAGGCGGTTGAAGAATCAAAAGAAAGAGTCAGAAGTGCCATTAAAAATAGCGGGGCAGATTTCCCGATAAGTAGAATTACGGTTAATCTCGCACCGGCAGATTTGCCCAAAATGGGGCCTTCTTATGACCTTCCGATAGCTTTGGGAATCCTAATTGCTTCGGGTCAGATTGCCCCCCAAGTTTCCGACGCTTTGTTTTTTGGAGAGTTGTCGCTTGACGGAAGTTTGCGTCACACCAATGGAATACTTCCTTTGACAAACCTGGCCAGAGAAAAGAAATTTAAAAAAGTTTTTATACCTAAAATCAATGAAAAAGAGGCGGCCGTGATTTCCGGAATCAGTATTTATCCGACGGATTCGCTTTTATCTTTAGTTAGATTTTTAAACGGAACTTTAGAAATTTCTCCGGCGCCAAAAATTAACCTTCGTACACTTCTTACTAGAAGTGGGGCTGAGTTTGATTTCTCGGAGGTTGTTGGCCAAGAGCAGGCAAAACGCGCTTTGGAAATTGCTGCCGCAGGCGGACACAATATTTTTCTTCGTGGAACTCCGGGGTCAGGAAAAACAATGCTTGCCCGGGCGCTTCCGGGAATTCTACCGACTCTAAGCGAAGATGAAGCCCTGGAAGTTACCAAGATTTATTCAATTACCGGAAATTTACCGGAGGGAGAATCAATAGTCACCATCCGTCCGTTTCGAAGTCCACATCACACAACAAGCAGAATCGGTCTAATTGGAGGAGGTAGTAATCCGTCACCGGGCGAAATTTCTTTGGCTCATCGTGGTGTTCTTTTTTTGGACGAGTTTCCGGAGTTTCCGAGGAACGTTCTGGAAGCGCTACGGCAACCTCTGGAGGATGGTCAAGTTTCCATATCCCGCGCAAAAGGATCGGTTACTTACCCGGCACAATTTTTGCTGATTGCCGCCAGTAATCCCTGCCCATGTGGTTACTACGGTGATACAAAAAGACCGTGTACATGCTTACCTGGGATGATAACCAGGTATCAAAAGCGAATTTCCGGGCCGATTTTGGACAGAATTGATATGCACATAGATGTGCCGTCTGTTGAAACGCAAAAATTGATAGACGCCAACGGAGACCAGAAGGAAAAATCTGTTGATATCCAAAAAAGAGTACAAAAATCCCGTGACATTCAATTAAAAAGATTTAAAGCGACAAAGATAAAATCAAACTCAGAAATGACGACACGCGATGTCAAAAACTTTTGTGAGATAGACGGGGCATCAAAGACAATTATGATAAGCGCGGCTTCTACGATGAACTTAACTGCCCGAAGTTATTTCAAAGTTATCAAAATCGCAAGAACAATAGCCGATCTTTCCGGTGAAGCAAAAATTACCACAATCCACATAGCAGAGGCCTTACAATATAGACCAAAAGTAGAAAATTAAATTCTCTGATAAAATAAGCATATGAAACTGGTTATCCAACGAGTTGAAAAGGCACGTGTTTTTCGAGAGTCCGATAAAAAAACCGTCGGAGAAATAGGCAGAGGACTTTTTGTTCTGGTTGGCTTTAAAAAAGGAGACAGTGAAAAAGATGTTGAAGATTTGGCCGATAAACTGGCAAAACTTAGAGTTATGGGTGATGATCGGCAAAAAATGAATTTGTCAGTTAAAGATGTCGGCGCAGAGATATTGGTTGTTTCCCAATTTACACTTTATGCGGACACAGAAGGAGGCAATCGCCCAAGTTTTATTGAAGCAGAGGATCCTTTAAAAGCAAAAGAACTCTATGAACTTTTTATTAAAAAATTAATAGAAAAAGACATTAAAGTAGAAACCGGTAGTTTTGGGGATTATATGCAGATAGAAGCTACTCTCGATGGCCCTGTCACAATAATTTATTCAGATTAGTCACCTTTTGTCGTCTGGAAATTGTAATTCATTCATATGTAAGCTGTTCCATATTGAAAAGTTAAATCAAATT
>LCBU01000013.1 GCA_000997405.1 Candidatus Woesebacteria bacterium GW2011_GWA1_41_7
TCCTCTATATTTGAAAGTGCTTCATAAATGTGTTGTAACTTTCCGTCCATTCCACTCAACAAAGTTAAGGTAGAATATGACGAATCTCCCAGAATATTACTAATCAGCTCGCCGCCCGTCCTTACCACAGGGATTCCTTCAATCCCCATTTTTGAAGCGTTCGTTATAACGTAAGACATGTACTCAGATTCTTTATAAAAGTGTCCGATAAGGGGTATGTGTTTCAATACTCTGCTCTCAAAATAACCAATATTAGAAACAAATTTATTTACATAAAGCAGATTTTGGGAAACCTGACTGTTGCCCGACAGGAACTGACGATAAGAAAAGTATGACAATCCTCCATTGATAAGCAAGGTTAAAATTGGTAATAAAAATATTAAAAGTAGAGTCAAAATTAAAATTTTTGCTTTTTTGAAACTGTGTTTCTTTGTCGGTTTTCTTGTTTGTTTTACAGGCTTTAAACTAATCCATTTGTATGTTTCTGTTAATGTAAATGTTAAATCCTTATTTATACGGAAAATTTCTACACCTTTAGGCAACTTTCCTGAGGCAGAATCTGTCACGGTGTTTAATTTTATTTCGCCAATAAGTTTTGTGTTAACTTGCCAAAAAGTACTCGAGGAGGTGTCTTGTCCTATTAGGAAAATTTCTTTGCCGAAAGGCCCAAAAGCAAATAGCCATTTGACCAGTTGTTTGGCCGCGTCACTTACAAAAATTGGGTATAGAATCTCTCCCACCGGCATTGTAAGGCTTCTGCTGTTTATGATTTCATTTAGATAGTTGGGTATTTTTAAGTTGCTTTGTAAATCAATTCTTGGACCCAACACGTCTCCCAAATATATTATTCCCGCATTGGTAGTGTCCCCCTGTAAACCGATCTTTATTTCTCCATAAACCTCTCCGGGTAANNCAAAATTTATAAAAAAGGTTTTCTTATTTTGATAATCAACTGTTTTTAAAAACTTATTAACATCCTGTCCCAGATTTTTCTTATCCAAAAAGCCCGAACAGAAAAGTATGTAACTATAATAAATGTTTTCAGAAAACGATTTACTATTCCCGACACTAAATCTGTTTTTTGCAGCAATATAGGAAGTCTTTTCAATCCATCCGCCAACATCCTCAGTTACAATGTTTACAAAACAATTATTTGCCAAAAGATTTTCTAAAATATTAACTGCGAGATAATTTGGCTCTGAGTAAAGGCAAACTAGGAACTTTTCTACGGGGTTCATGTTACTTAATATTTTACCGCAATTGAGAAAATTTTATTTGATACGATTTCTTGCGATTAAAACCGCTTTCAGGTGGCAGTTAATAATATTAGGAAAATAAAGCTAATTGGTAACGTGAAATTTTCACAGAATATATCCCGAATTTTATTGAAGGTCCAACTCTTCGTTTACCAGGCGGTCCGCTTCTTTGTTTTGTTCGCGCGGAATGTTTTGGAAATTCACTTTGATGGAAATCTCTTCTATCTTCTTTTTAATTATTAAATTTAATGTTTGTAGTTCCGGTTTTTTAACTCTGTAAAAACCCGTCAGTTGTTTAACGACCAACTCGGAGTCCAGAAAAAATATAACTTCAGTTGTTTTAAAACTCTTACTGTTTTCCAACAACCAATCGAGTGCCAGAAGAACACCTTGGTACTCCGCAATGTTATTCGTTGTAATGTCTAAATACTTTGACTTCTCTGCCAATACTTTTCCGTCCAACTCCGCAACAAAAGCACAAGCCGCCGGACCGGGGTTACCTCTAGATCCCCCATCCGTATGAATTATTAACACTCCGTTTTGCATGGAATAAGTTTAACAGAAAAATTACTATTTTTCTCTTAAGGAAAGTCCTAAAAGAAGAGAGATCAGAAGCATATTTTGCTGAATAGTAAACCAGTAGTGATCAAAAAGCCCTGTTGTTAATATGAAGATGATTGACAATACTCCCCAAATATTTTTTGACTTTATACAATTTTTTAAGAATCGATAAAGCACTAACGACAATAGAATAATTCCCGATAGTCCCACCTCTGTCAATACCAAGAGATAAATATTATGCACCGGTTGCAACAACCAAACACTATTTTCTAAATTTCCGTAAACAGTTTCTTTAATTATAAAGGTGTTTAAGCCCGCCCCCACGACCCAGTTTTCAGATATCATCTCCCCGGAAATGTTTGCCAATACCAATCTTTCTCTAAAACTTTTTGAAAAGTTTATACCAGACTGAAGCAAAGGTTTTGAAAAAATAGTCAAATAAAAACTTAGTAAAGACATTAAAACAATGAATAAGGTTAATGCTTTTTGATTAAATATTTTAAGCTTAAATACGAAGTACAAAATTATACAAATAAAAAAGGCTATATAAGCGGACATTGAAAAAGCCAAAATAAAAACTACAGAAATCAACAGATAACCAAAAGTCATCAATACTTTATTGCTGATAAAGCGGTTAAAAATAAGAAAGATTGCAGTAAGTCCTATAAATCCCGCCAAAGCATTGGGGTGCGGAAAAGTGGAATAGATCCTCAGAAAATTTTTGCCGAATAAATTTACACTTGCAATTCCCGGGGTAAAAATTGAAAAAGTTCTTTCCCCTAGCCAATAAAAAATTCCACCCAATGTTCGTCCAAGAAAAAATTGCAGAATACCAATAATCGAAAAAAACAGCAGTGAACAAAAGAGTATTGTACTTACCTTACTAACAGTAAAAATGTCTTTTCTTTTATTGACATAATAAGCAACAAGTATCATTTCTATTATTTTTGTCCATTTTATTAGTGATATCCAAAACGCTGATGTAATTAATAAGTTGGCTAATAAAATTAGCAAAAACAGTAGCAGGAGTTTCTTGGAGTTTCCCAAATCTCTCAAAAAGTTATGCCTTTCTTTGACAAGCCAAGGCACCAACAAAATTACAAACAAAAGGTCAGTTAAATATATTGCGGGTGATAAGTAATCAACACGGATTCCAAAAACGAAAGCAAAATCCGGCCAAAAGTGTAGTGCCAACTGTGTAGGAAATAAAAATACTAGAAAGAGGTTTAAGTATTTTTCAAGAAGTCTTAGGATTGGAATCACTTTTTAGGACTGATAATTAGGTATCTCTCCTCACCCTCACCTTCGGAGGTGGTTTCAACTTCATTGTTGTCGGCAAGGAATAAATGTATAACCCTTCTTTGCCAAGCTTTAAGGTTGTATAAATTTTGAGGAGATTCAGTTTCAATTGCTCTTTGTGCTGCGCTTGTTGCCAGATTTTTAAGATACTCTTCTTCCTTCTGTCTATAATCCCCTACGTTAACAACAATCTTCTCCCACTCCCCTGTTTTCTGTTTAAAAAGGAGTGCTAAAACATTTTGGATACTTAGAAGTGTTTCTCCTCTTTTACCAATTAGTAGACCTGTTGTGTCGCCTGCTTCTATGTCTACAACAAAAACCGCGTCCGTTTCGTTATACTGAACATCCATTATTTTTTGTGACTTTAGATTTTACCAGATTTACCATCGGCGTCAAACTTCCCCAACCGGACATGGAAACCTGCTGCCAAACATTTACTAACGAATAAACCAGCCAATAAAGGGCAAGGCCGGAAGGTAACTTTAAACCAAAAATTAAGGTCATTAATGGCATCATGTAAGTCATCGACTTTTGCATCATCACTTGAGTATCATCGAGATTGCCTTTGGTTTTTTTGGCAATCTTTTCTTCTGCCTTAATATAAGGTGTGGTTATTTTCACGGATAAAAACTGCGCAAAAGTTGCAAGAATTAAGAATAATCCCGGAAAACCAAAGCTTATACCGGGAATATTGAAAGTATCCGGCTTGCTTATGTTCATATATATAAACTTCGTATTGAGTGCTTGGCCATCAGAAAACTTAAGCGGAGCATATAGAAGCTGATTGAGTTTTCCTGAAGTAATTTCCTGTTCCGAGAGAGCAACAGTAAAAACTTGAAATAGCGCAATTAATACCAAAAATTGCAATATATATGGCAAGCACCCAGCGGTGGGGTTAATTTTGTTTTGCTTATAAAGCTCTGCTTGCGCCTGAGAGAATTTCAATTTGTCACTGCCAAATTTCTTTTTAAGTTTCTCTACTTGTGGGCCAATATCTTTGATCTTCTTCATGGATTCTAAATATGGCTTTGTCAGGGGTCTTAAGACAAAGATTAAGAAAATACTGAAGAGAATAATAGCCACGCCCAAGTTTTGACCTAAATACTTATAAAAAAGAATCAAGCCGTTTGTTAATGGCTGAACCAATATTGTTGTAAAAATATTTCCCATAATTTATTTAGCCTACAGGGTCAAATCCGTGACCACCCCATGGGTTACACCTAAAAAACCTCATAATGCCTTTTAGGGAACCTTTTATAAAACCATACTTCTCTATTGCCTCAACCGTATATTCCGAACAAGTTGGTGTGTAACGGCAAGCGTCACCAAAAATCCTGTTTAGGATTGGTGAGATGTTCTTTTTATAAAATTTTAATATCAAAACTGAGATTTCTTTCATTTCATTAAACCCGCTTTCCTAAGTGATAAACTAACCTCCCTCATTATGTCTGTTGTAGACAGGTTAGATATACTTGTTTTAGCCAGAAAAACAACATCATAGCCTTCAAGTAGATTGACGCTGTCGATTCTCACTGCCTCGCTCATAGCTCTTTTACACCTGTTCCTGTCTACTGCGTCTTTTGCAATCTTCGTAGAAATTATAAAACCAAACCTACTCGGATTTTTGTCATTTCTATCAAGGTATGCAATACCAAAATTGTCAGACTGGAATACTTTACCATCGTTTTGTACTTTGGCATAGTCCTTTGCTCCAGTAAGTTTAGATTTTTTTGCAAGCATAATTGAAGCTTAGACTGAAAGGTGTTTTCTCCCTTTTGTTCTTCTTCTTTTTAGTACGTTCCTCCCTGACTTGGTACTCATCCTCGACCTAAAACCGTGGGTTCTCACTCTTTTAATTTTGCTTGGTTGGTATGTTCTCTTGGTCGCCATGATGATTATTATAGTTTAACTATCAAATTTTGGCAATTGGGGCTTGACGGATTGTGGATAACTTTGTAAATAGTACCTAATCAAGGTGCCGCGTAATGAATTATCATGAACAACGAACAAGTTTGGAAAGACTCTCTCGAAATAATAAAGGTGACTGTTTCTCCTGCAATATTTTCTACTTGGTTTTCGCAAACACACCTGGTTTCTATGGAAGATTTAAGTGAAAAGGCAATAGTGGAAGTCGGTTGTCCAACTTCTTTTGCAAAAAATACAATCGAGTCAAGATATTTTGGATTGATCCAAGACTCACTTTCTAAAGTAATGGGGAAAAAATGCGACTTATCCTTTATTGTTAAATCGAATCCAAAAAGTGTAAACACTGTTGAAGAACAAAACTCTCCGCTTTTTTCTGTAGAAAAAGACGAAAACAACACTCTTGAGACTTTACAGAAGGCAAGAATAAGGCCTAGTTTTACTTTTGAAAATTTTGCGGTATCTTCTTCCAATCAAATGGCTCACGCAGCAGCCGAAGCAGTTTCCCGAGATTTAGGGTCTGCATATAACCCTCTCTTTATCTGGGGTGGGGTAGGGGTAGGAAAAACACATCTGATGGTTTCTGTCGGAAATTATGTTTTAAGAAAAAATTCCAATAAGAAAGTTCTCTTCTGCACGGGAGAGGATTTTACAAACGACATTGTAGAGGGAATCAGAAACAAAACCACCCAAGCCTTTAGAAATAAATATAGAAAGCTTGATTTACTTCTAATTGACGACATTCAGTTCATAGCCGGTAAAGATACTATTCAGGAAGAGTTTTTCCATACCTTTAATGCGGTTACCTCTGTGGGTGGCCAGATAATATTAACCTCCGATCGTCCGCCCTCGGAAATCTCTAAACTTGAAGAAAGACTCAGAAGTCGTTTTGAAGCAGGGTTGATCGTCGATATTGCGCAACCGGATTTTGAACTCAGATGTGCCATTACACAAATTAAAGCCAGAGAGAAAGGTGTTGACATAAATTCGGAGCAAGTACAAATGATAGCTGCCAACTCCGAATCCGCTCGGAAAATTGAGGGAATTCTGACCAGAATACTAACAGAGATCCATATTAAAAACGTTGTTGTTACAAATGAACTAATAGGGTCAATGTTTTCCAAAAGCCTGGAAACCTCCGGAAAAGTTATGAGAAGCACACCTGACGAGGTTGTGGATGTCGTGTCAAAATATTTCCAGGTAGGCAAAAGGATTCTTTTGGGAGAAAGTCGGGCGAGGCCTATTGCCAGACCAAGACAAATTTTAATGTATCTACTAAGAACCCACCTGGGAATTCCTTTAGAGGAGATCGGAAGAGTTGTCGGAGGGAGGGATCATACTACCGTAATGCACGCTGTGGAGAAAATATCAGAATTGGCCACAGCGGATGTGCAAATCCGTGAGGATATATTGAAGATAAAAAGAATGGTTTGAGGATATTTTTAAGAGTTTATCTACTTATCAACATTAATATTAATTTTATCCACAAAACCATTCACAAAAACCTATGCCTATTATCAACACAAAAACATCCCGAAAGATAAAGTTAAAACCGATTACTTTTCAACTTATCCACCCTTTCTACTACTAGAACTACTATTGTATATATGATAAATACACATAAAAGAGAAACAACGATAAAGCAAATTATTGTCTTTTTATCTTTAACCATTTAACCTTAAAAAACATTATGAAATTACAAATACTTCAAGAAAATTTGGAAAGAGCTATTGGTATAACAACAAGGTTTGCCAGCACGAAAGCACAGCTTCCTATTTTGGGTAACATTCTTCTTTCAACCAAAAAAAGCAAAATATATATATCTTCAACAAACTTGGAAATATCAGCTTCTGTTCAAATTGGTGCAAAAGTTGAAGAAGAAGGGGATATAAGCATTCCTGCAAAAGTTATAGCGGATCTAGTTTCTAATTTACCCAAAGAAACAATAAACCTTGAATCTGAAAAAGAGCAATTGAAAATTTCTACACCCGGGTTTTCCTCTACGATCTTAGGAATGGATCCGTCAGATTTTCCCACTGTTCCAAATTCGGTAAACGATAGTAAATCTGTTGTTTTTTCTAAAAAAGACATCTCGGAATGTCTGAATAAGGTTGTTTTTGCTACTTCGACTGACGAAACAAGGCCGATATTGACAGGTGTTTTGTTTATTTTAAAAAACAATTCGTTGTCGTTAGTTGCAACTGACGGTTTCAGACTGTCAAGAAGAGTGGTGTCTCTTAAAGATTATAAAGGTGAAGATAAAACTGTGGTAATTCCCAAAAGTATACTAGGTGAAATTATTAGGGGAGTCTTTGAGACAGATGAAATACTTTTTAACTTAGAAGACTCTGAAAAACAGGTCACCTTTGGTTTGTCGGATACAGTACTGGCTTCAAGGCTTTTGGAAGGGGAGTATCCTGATTTTGAAAAGATCATCCCTAAAGAATCTAATTTAAAAGTAACGCTGGATAAGGAAGAATTTTTTAGAGCTGTAAAGCTTGCCTCTATTTTTGCAAGGGAATCTGCAAATATAGTCAAGATTAAAATATTAAAGGATTCAATAAAAATATCAGCTGAAAGCGGCCAAGCAGGTAGCCAGGATACAAAGGTGGATGCTAAAGTAGAAAGAACTGACTCGGGTGATTTTGAGATCGCCTTTAATTACAAGTATTTAGAAGACTTTTTACGCTCAGTATCCGGGGAAGAAATAAAAATCGAATTTATAAACCAGACGTCAGCTGGTGTTTTTAGGGACACAAGCGATTCCGAGTATCTTCATTTAATAATGCCTGTAAAAATCTAGTAAATTACTGCGGGATTTCGTCTAAAGGAGAAAATTTTAACATTCCTGGCCTAAAGTTTAATATTATTTTTTCAGGTAAATTATCATTATCTGCCGAGCTTACACTAATTGTTAGTTTATAGAGCGTTTCATACTTCCAGCCTTCTATCGCTTTCACATAAAGAACACTATTGTTTTCATTTAGCTCAAAGGCAATATTTGTTTTAGGTTCGGACATAATGACCAATGACTCGACTTTAATTGGTTTTGAAAAATAAAATTCAACAGCGGATGTTGACAAAAGAGGGTCTGTTGAATTATTTAATGGGATCGTTTTGATTAATTCAAATTTGGTTGTTGGGGTCGGTAGGGGTTTGGAGTCTGATTTACCACGGATTATAAAAATAATCCAAAGTAACGAAAGAAAACTTAAAATTATTAAGACGAATAAAAATAGTCTTTTTCTATTCTTAAACATAGGTATCTAAATTATAGATCATTTGCAGAAATAATTTTCCGGTTTTACCCAATGGCCATTCACTTGAAATTCCAGATGTAAATGAGTGTTTGTTCCTTGATTAAAAAGAGTGGCTACTTTTGTTCCTGAAGTCACTGTTTTAGGTGCGTTGGTGCCTGCGACGTGTGTAAGAACAACCACGTAAGCACCTGTTGTGTCGGCATACATGACTGTATATCCGGCCGCACCGTTGCTAAAAGTAGCAGATAAATTCCAAGTCGTTTCTTTGCCTAAGACGGTTGGGGCATAAACTGTTTTTACACCATTTGGAAAAACATCGTAGGCGTATCCGTAGTAGGGGCAACTGTCAGGGGTTCTGCATCCGGTCCATTGAGGAATTGAGTACCTATAAGGTGTTCCTCCCATAGCATTCCAATATGTAGTGCTTCCGTGGCCTGAGTCTGTTTGAGAATTGTATGAATAGTTCATGGAATTTACAGGTTTTCCTGCGGGAAGGGGACAGGAAATTGGAGGTGCACCAAAGGTTATTGACGCACTTGTTTCTGAGGTAACTCCACTTTTTTCTGCTACATCAGCCGTGACAGTAATGGTGTCTATTATTGAGGAGTCGTTATATCCTTTGTCGTACGTTGATGTGTATGAAAATGTGTATGGCAACGATGGTGATATTGAATCGACAGAACTGGGAATATTACTTATGGAAGGACAATTTTTACTTGAGCTACTTGTTACTTGGCAGTCGTATTTAATACCAACATTAGTAAGGACACCTTTTTTGGCCTTGATGGTTATGTTGTAATTAACTGTTTTAGGTAGTTCATTATTGGTAAACGGTCCGGGAGGATCCGGTGTCTTGGTAATTTCAATGTAGGGCGAGGAAATACCACCAAACACTTCTGAAGTGGGAGGGACAATATATGCACCCGAATTGATTACAAAAAGGATTAGGGCAACAATTACAGGAAATACAAGAATGGTTATTAAAACAGGCATCCCAATTGAACTAAAGACAATACCACCCAGAGCAGTAAAGAAATTCCCTATATTCGCCCCTGCTCCTTTTAAACCCGCAGCTCCGCCTGTGGCCACCGACGCTAGCCCGTAAGAGCCAAATCCAACAGAAATTCCTGCTATTGGGCCTGCTATTGCGTACGCACCAATCCCTAATACAACACCAATTGCAAAAGAGGCGTATTTTTTTACTTTGTCCCATGGGATTTTCTGTATAATTTTACCTACAACCCACCCAACGGCAGCCCCAATAGCTGCAACGACAGGCGTACCCAGAGAACCAAGAGTGGCACCTATTTTTGCAAATAGCCCCGACGCTACAACCTTGGTTCCTCCTGACCCAACACTGGCAGCAAGACTTGATTGTCCAAGTTTTATCCCAATAGCAAACACCTTCGAACCTCCGACAGTAAGTCCTTTTCCTGCAAAAAAGGCCAATTTTCCTGAACTTGAGGTGATCATAAACGCTTGGCGGCTTATTAAAGGTGCAGCTGTTTGAACAATCTGTGTAGCACCTCCTGTTGTTAACAATCCAGCAAGAGCCGGGTTTGGCAATGCCCGAGTTCTTAAGATTGCTAAATTTATGACGAGAGAACTGGTCTTTATTCCCGTAATCGCACCAACCGTAGTGGGGAGAGTGGTGGCAAGTATCTCTGTAGATTCGTTTGCAATAGAGATAGTAGTAGATGGTAGATAGGATGGTGTGGTTGATAGTGTAGACGTGGTTACTTCTTCCGTGGTCACCGTTCGATTTGCTATTTTTTGCCACGTATCCCAGACATCCTTGCCTTGGTCATAGACATCCTCAAGGTTAATTTCCACACCTTCATCTCTACCTTCTTGGATGTCTTGTTTTTCCCCGATTTGAAATTCTGACAACTGCTGTGGGTAGAAAAGCTCAGACATATTTTCTGAGTTATCAAAAAGCGGAGCTGTTAATGCTGAATCTAAATTCATGTTAGAATCGAGCGCCAGAGAGAGAGCGGCAGCATTTTGGGAAAGTTCTTTTCTGATTTCTGTATCAGGAATTAATTTCACCAGCCTTTCATTGTTGGGGTTTGCAAGCGCAACCAATGGGGAGGCGGGGTTCATCACGACGATCTTGCTTGGAATATCTTCCGGTTTTGAATAAACACCAAACGGTTTTATTTTTTCGATCAAATCTATCGAAGTTTTGGTTATTTGAGATCCGCTTATATTTTGCTTAACATCCTCAGATGATTTGCCTACGGATTCTTGAATTTTTAGTTCAAATATTTTTTGAGCAGTACCGGGGTCTTTTTTGATCGCTTGTGCTAAATTAAAAATTTTAACCTTTTCGTCGTTTGTTAATAAAACCTCAGGTAGTTTTTGCGTTGGAGTTACTACAATTTTCTTATTCGTCAAAAACTCGCGAGTTTTTTTATCTTGATTTTCCCGTAAAGGAGCCTCGGGAGATTGAGGTGGTGTTTCTATTTGGACATCTTTTTGTGTCTGCTCCTTTTTTACAGCCTGTTCTTTGTTGTAAACCTCTTGTTTTCTTTTAATTGCTTCCTGGACGGACTTCTCGCCTTTTTCTTTAGCCTCATTTAATTCGGCTTCTCTTTTTTGCCGTTCGAGTTCCAGAAGTTCCCTTGCTTCTTTATCCGGCAGATTTGAATCAACCGGCTTTTCCTCCTTTATATTTGAAGTAAGTGCTTCAACGGCAAGTTGTGCCTTTTTTATATTTTCCAAATCCCTTTCGGATTTAATTAAGACACCTGTAAGACGATTTATAAAATCTATGAAGTCTGCACGGTTTTTCCAGTTAAACTCGCCCGAAACATAAGGTTTGTCTGCTGCGTAGATTGTGTCTTCGGGGAAAAAGTGGGTAAATGCGTCTATTAAATATTTTGTGTTTTCGGAAGTCAAACTAATTTTATTTGCCATAGTTATTTACCGGAGTAGGGGTTTGTTGTTACTTTAATTACTTCCTGCGGCTTAGTTGTTATAAGTTTGTTCTCGTTTTCCGAGGCGACTATGCGGATTGGCGCATGATGAGGACCCGCAAAAAAGATTCCCTCACCTACATTTGCTGCCAAAAGCAGCCTTTTTTCTCCTTGGGATAAATAATAGACTTCACCGATCTTATCAATTGCTGCAGGGGATTGTTTCAGTAGGAGCTGCATAGCGCTGTTTGTGACGATGGCCTTACCAATATCTTGTCCAAGGAAGTCTTCGACGTCCTGAGTGATTGTAGTGAGTCCTAGATAGTATTTACGGGCCCTCTTAACAACACTCCATAAAAATTGGGCGGTGTCGGGATATCTCATCATGTGCCACGCCTCGTCCACTATTAAAATTCTCTTTTTCAAATCTTTTTTTACTCTTGTCCAGATATAGTCAAGAATAATGAACATTGCGATCGGGCGAAGCGCATCCTGCAAATCCTTCACCGAAAAAACTGTAAAAGGATTTGTGATACTGATATTTGTTTGTTTGTCAAAAATCCCCACAAAACTACCTTTAACAAATTTTTCGATTCTGGCTGCCAGATCAAGAGCGTCGGCAACTTCCATTCCGACAAGAGTTTTATAAAGGTCTTCCATGAGAGGCGGTTCTCTGCCTTGGGTATCGGGGTCCATAGTAATTCCCTTGGCTCTATAAGTCATAATAAGTGCACGATCCAAAAGGGCTTCCTGTGTAGGAGTAATTGCACCCATGATAACTTTCATTAATGAATGTAGTGAAAGTATTTTCAGACCCAACTGGTTTTCGCCTTCCTCCCTGATTTGGGAAAGATCGAATGGATTTATTTTTGCGTTTGAATTATATGAGAAGGAGATGTATTCGCCACCGACCGCTTCGGCTATGGTTTTGTATTCGCTTTCAGGGTCAATTACTATGGTTTCTATTCCTACCATGAGAGACCTTATTGCTTCCAGCTTAACGAAGTAAGATTTACCTGCACCTGAAGTTGCAAAAATGGTCATGTTGGCATTTTGCAGGCTAAATCTGTCAAAGATTACAAAAGATTCATTTTGGGAATTAATGCCATATAAAACTCCGCGATCACTTGAGAGTTCCGTAGATGTAAGCGGAAATGTTGTAGCTACAGAAGTAGTATCCATGTTTCTGGTGATATTGAGTCTGTCTATACCAAAAGGAGCCGTCGCCAGAAAACCCTCGGACATATCAAGCATCGCATGTTTGCTGACAATCATGAGTGAACCAAGTTGGGATTCAACCTGTTTGGTTATTTGATTAAGCTCTTCGACGGAGTTTGCGGGGATTGTTATATAAAAAGCAAATTCATAGAAACGCTCAATACCCTTCACCAACTGCTCCTGAAGTGCCTGTGCATCCTCAAGTTTAGCCTGAGTTACCGGATCGACTATTTTTCCACGTTCTATGTCTGTAGTCATTTCGGCCTCCATCTCTGCAATTTTGCGCCTTAGATCGTCAAGCACGCTTTTTCCGTCAACGGGATAAATATAAAATGAGATATCAAGGGATGTATCAATGTTTACAACCGGTTCAAGCCATCCTGGGGTCACAAACCTCGGGTAACCTCCTACAAAGATTGTTCTGAAATAGACATCGTTGATTTTTATGTAATCAAAATCAACCTCTACCGATTGCGGAGAGATAACATCAAGCAGATTCATTTTTTGGTTCATAACCGAAAAAGCGGGGGATAGGATGGGTGGCTTAACTTCGGCCTCTTTGTTATTGGTAACTTGAGGAGCCGGTGTTGCTGCCGGGTTTGCCGGTTGCTGACTTTTTATGTTTTTATCTGTATTCATTTTATTTAAACCGATGCTGCAGGCTTATTGTCCTCGATAACCTCCGGCTCTTTTTTGACCGCTGGCCTCTCGGGATTGTAAATTGAGTAAAACAAATTAATAAGCTCAGGGGTTATAAGTTGTTTAAATTTAATTCCAAGTCTACCGGCCTGACGTATTAAGTGGTCACGTCTTGGATAGAGAACAATTTTAGCCTTTTTTATGACATATGATTTTGCAAAAGGAAGCGGGCCGGATCTTTTTGTGATTGCAGCAACCGATTTTGCTACACCAAGCTCCAAGGGAGACAAGTAAATGACAACAAAGAACCTTTTTCCTAAAACATTCTTCTTTTTTACTGATTCGGTAATGAAATTTTTGTAATCTTGCATAAGCTTTGAAAGTAAGGGTTGGGTAATTTTTGCCGACCGTTCATTTAGAAAATTAATATATGAAGAAATATCTTTCTTTTGAGTCAGAACAACTATTTGGACAGAGAAGGTGAGCGAATTTATCATGGCCGCATATGCGGCGATGACAGCTTCTTGCTCTTTTTCGGAAAGAAGCCCGAAATTAAGAGAAGTTGACTCCATAATGAGAGAGGCACCGCCATCTTTATATACAACGATGTCATTAGTAATATCTGCAACAGGCACAAAAGCCTGGGCTGTTGAGACAATCGGTTTGTCAGGAATTTTTAAAAAGGGAATGTTGAATTTGGATCCTGAAATTTTATTTGGCATTTAATTAACGATTGGTTGGTTTACTTCTTGCACACTGGTTTCTACGAGTTTACGGCCTTCAACCAGGATTGGCGGAATAATATCTCCTTTAGCCTCAAAATTTACGGGCATAAACTGGTATCCGTCTTTTTCGCTGATAATGCTATATATTCCGCTATCAAGCGGGGTAACAGCCACAAAATGTCCGAGTTTGTTGCTTCGGAGTGCCCTGATGGGACGCCCATATTCATCTCTTACTTCCATAATTGCTCCTTCAATAATTCTTCGGGCCTCATCGACCACCTGACCCACAACCACGTTTGGATATGTTGGGGGATTGGGAGGTGTAGCATCAATTGAGAATATCGCCTCCTTTGTGGAAACGATTTCTTCACCTGCTATAACCGGATTAACATGTTGCGTCTGAATTTGTGTAGTTAGAGATATCGGAAGCGGTTTTTCTTCCACAACTAAGTGTGTGGGCAGGAGTGGGGAGATTTTTACAGGAACGGTTACAGGAATCTCCAACTTTTTGGGAGCTGTCGGAGCTGTGGCGGGGGAAGCTTTGATTGCTCTTTTGCCACCGGAGTTTTAACTCCTGCAAAAATTCCAGTTAATGCTGCAAGAAAACCTTGTTCAGCCATTTCAAGTTTGGCAAGAGGTCCGGTAGAACCCCTGGTGCTTTCCAAATAAGTTTTCAAGGCCGCATCTTGGCTTTGTGACTGAGAAGCAGGAATGTTACTTGTGGGGGTTTCGTCCAGGAAAAATTTTGGAGTTTCGGTTGTTTTCTTCCATTTAAAAAGTGTAGGAGAATAAATAGCCTTAAAAAAAGCAAATATCCATTTTTCCAAAGGGCGTTCTTCTAAGGGGACAAAGGCCATGGCTGCACCTAAAATTACAGAAAAAATCGCGAAAGGCCACTTGATGATCCCTATTAAAGGTGAGGAATAAAAAATTAAACCGACCAAAAATCCCCCAGCAAGTTGGAAAAATTGTTTGAGAGTCATATCTCCAACCAATCTAAACTGGTATGAAGAAATATTTTGCGGAATCGGATGTTGTTCCATAAAGGCAGTAAAAGCGGTAACGCTCTACTCTAGGTTAAGATTAGCGCGTGAACAATTCTCTGCAAGATGAAGCCGTTTTCACAAACCATTTATACAGACGATTGTATGGGAAAATACTGTTGAAGTACCTACAGAATTTGTAACTTAGCGTGACGGTTCAATGTGTGGAACATCTCTAATAAAAGGGGGGTTTTTATAAGCATTAGTAATTAAATCCTCCAAATCTTTGTTAATTTGTGAACTAGCCTGAAGGCCCCGGCCACCAGCAGGAACACTCCTTACATCAATTGTTTGTATATCTCCATTATTTAAAGGAATACCAAGTCTACCAGTATTGGTTAATAAGACATAACAAAGACTTTGCCTCTCTGTTTTAGATTGATTTAATAATTTGATCCCGACCGTCATTTTTATTACCAACATATCTTCGTTGTTTGACCATTCGCGAACTGTTTCTGGAATTTTAATAACTACACCAGGGTCGATGTTTATAAAAGCCTGTTCGTATTGTCCCAGCTGAGCGCTTATAAAGCTTGGAATTTGCAAGTCTTGTGATAATTCCACCAGCATTCTCATTCTTGTTTGAAAGGCAGCATCTCTCTCAGAGGCCAGACGTTTGTTTTCGATAAATTTGGCACAAAAAACGTCCATATCTGCTTCTAAATCCTGTGAAGTTTTCAGACTCTCAAGGGGGATGTTGAGCAACGTTTCCTTTGTCGGCCTTGAAAGAGATAGGTTGTTTTTATCCATAGAAACAATGTAATCAGTTACCTCAACAACCTCCCTCTCATCACCTGTTCCACGATCCTCCATGTGGAATATTTTGTTTTCAATTCTCCCAAAGACAAAGTCGTCGGGACGGTAACCCTTCTTCCTTAAATTCTTACAGTGCATGCCTACCACTTCTCTTAGATTGCTTGAAGGTATTCCAAGAACATCGGATGATCCAAATGCGTCTTGTATATAAATAGTTCCGGGGATTGAGTTAGGATCAGTATTATTAATGTTTTTGTGAGACGAATATTCATCGTGAAATATGTGCTCAGAAACATCACCAAAAATCCTATTTATTTGTAAAAGATTCCACCTTTCGACGTAGGATGTTATCTCGGTTATTAGCCCTTCCCATCCATCTGGTTTAACAACTTCTTCTGAGATGTGGATTTTATTGTCGGGTGCACCCAATCTATTTAATTCCCGAGCGCTATTTTTTAGCCAACCAGGAATCTCTTTTTCCATATTGCCGCGAGTGTAATACTCAAGATCCTATAAGTCAAGTTTTCGAAAAGATGGTTTGACTTTTGCTTCGGGGCAATCTTGTTATATAATTTGCATATGCCCGACGGTATGTCACCTGAAAACAAACCACAATCAAGCATGGATTATATGAGATCTTACGGCAAACCCGCCGATCTGCCTGCGGATAATGTTTCTATGCAAGCTGCGAAAGATTTTCCTCAACCTGAATCAAGAGCAAATGTTCCTGATATAAGAATGCAATTGGGAGGTAGGGGGGATGAACAGAACGAACTAAACGTGATGGATTTGATTAGGGCAATGTCAGGTAGAGCAGCCACCTCGGGTTTGGAAAAGTTCAGCAGTGGATTACAAGGGATTGCAGAAGCAAAAAAAACAATTGATACGATTGAAGCCGGGTTAACAAGTGGTATTTATGTAGGTGACGATAAGGATAATAAGGAAATTGAACAGCAAAAGACGAAAGAAAAACTAAATGTTTTACGGGAGAACTTACAGAAAAGGTATAACTCCGTACAAGAACAGTCGATTGGGGTGGTGAATGATTTATTTACAGTATCAATAGATCAAAAGAAAAATGCCTATCCATACGACCACAGGACCGCCGAGCTAACAATACGTACAATATTGGAAACTGCTCAGGCTTTGCAGAATGAAGAATGGGCAGACGACCCGGAGTTGTCCCCTTGGCTTAAAAGGATGGAAAAGGACGCAACTTGGATGTCAGGGTTTTTGCAGGTGTCTGTTGCGGAATCCGCCTCGGCTCCATATTACTTTGATGTTGTGATGCAATTGCAGGTGTTGAAAGAAAGATATAAGGCTTTTATTACTTCAGAGGACCTTCGAAATATGCACCAGAAAGAACTTCCGGGATTGGAATTTAGTAACGATGAACAAGCAACGATAAGTGAAAAAAATATAGGACTTGTTGTAAATGAAAAATATAGAGTGCCAGAAAACCCAGCACCAGGAGAGGAAGGGAGACTTCTTGGAAACAAAGAGAATGTTGGTTTAAGGGAATTGGGTGTGCGGATGATTGACTCCAGCTTTGCCATGAGAATGAAAATAGCTGCCGTTTCACAGGCTGATTTTCTGGCAGCTAATCCCGAGGAGACAACTTTTATGGATAATAATTTGAAACCCGAAGAGCTGGCTTTTTATAAAGAGCTTTTATGGAGAAAAGATAAAGATAAAGGTTACATTTTAGCCCCCCATGTGGTTTCCAAAGACGGAGAAAAAAGGGAATCATCCGCCTATCTTGAGGCATTATTGTTAACAAATGCGGAAGAAAGATTGAATAAAATTATTGCAGGTGGCGTAGTAAACAAAGACTCTGCCATTTCTGAACTTGTAAAGGATGTTAAAAGTGTTGCTCTTGAACGAATTTCCTATTGGAAATCAAGAGATAAGGGAGATATTGTTTCTCAACTTGCAACACTTATAACAAAACAAGGACTGTATGAAGATTATGCGTTTCTTAACGTTTATAAATATTGTTGGCAGTATGTATGGAAAGTGGATAACGATGGGAAGATTACTGAAAAAGACAAGATTGATATTGGGAGTATTTATTCGTATTCGGGCGACGCCTACAGTTTGTACTACATGAGGCGGGCGGCTCAGTATGATAAACAGTCCAATTCGAGGACTCAGTTACTACTTCCGACCAGTAAAACAGGTAGGAAAGAAGTGGAACTGCTGCCATATGACAAGATGCCTAAATATGTACCGGGTTTATCGGGGGACCAGGACAGATTTTTGGCGGAGCAGTGGAATTTTCTATTTGGTGATGACCCCGTATTCGTAAAAGCCAGGCGTGATTTGGGTTACCAGGATATTCCTAAAAAGGTTGCAAAAAAGTTGACAGATTGGGCGGTTGCTTGGAAAACGCCATATAGCAGTAAATATGTTGAGGACGGTACTACAGAATATGAATTAATAATTCCACACCTGATGCCACCAGGGCTTGACATAGCTTGCTTCCTCGACACACTGACCGATAAAGGAACCAAACTTTATAAAGATGGAGGAGAAAGTGTTTGGAAAAGTATGGTTAAAGGAAAAAGAT
>LCBU01000014.1 GCA_000997405.1 Candidatus Woesebacteria bacterium GW2011_GWA1_41_7
ATCCAAAGGTGGTCTATTGAACCTAAATATGCGAATTTCTCAACTTCGCGCATAACGGTTGAGGTTAAATCCTTTTCTCTTTTTTCATAAATGTCGGCAAAAATCGAATTAAGAAAATCTTTTATTTTTTCCTGCGACTCCAGATTTGAAATCTGAGAAGTAATTCTTTTTAACGAAGCGTCATCAAAGGGAATTATTTCGGCAAGGCTTATGGCAATCCTTTCCGCGTCAACTTTTCCGTCAACTTCCAAGCTTTCTATTTCGGAGATTTTCTCAATTTGATCCTTTACCTTATTCTGAACTTCTTCTTTAACATCTTTCGATTCTAAAATTTTACGCCTGAGTTTATAGATAATTTCCCTTTGCTGATTTGCAACATCATCAAACTCAACCAGACGTTTTCTGACATCAAAGTGAAATCCTTCAACTTTTACCTGTGCTTGCTCAATTGCACGGCTAATCAACGAATTTTCAATCGGTTGATTTTCGGGAAGACTTAGCCTGTCCATAATTCCGCCAATTTGTTCTCCACCAAAAATTCTCATCAAATCGTCTTCCATTGACAGATAAAAGCGTGAACTTCCGGAGTCTCCCTGACGGCCGGATCTTCCTCTAAGCTGATTGTCTACTCGTCTTGCCTCGTGGCGCTCCGTACCTATTATGTGAAGTCCTCCGGCGTTAATAACTTTTTCGTGTATTTTTTCCCATTCCTTATAAGCAGATGATGACCTATATTCATCCTCGTTTTTTCCCGGAATCCTGTCGGGAAGCGCTCCGCCAAGAACGATGTCAACACCACGACCCGCCATGTTGGTGGCAACAGTAACCGCGCTGGGTTTTCCTGCTTCGGCTATGATTTCTGCCTCCTTTTCGTGATTTTTGGCGTTTAAAACATTGTGGGTAATTTTCTTCCTTTTAAGATATTCCGAAATAATTTCGTTTTTTTCAATTGACGTGGTGCCCACCAGCACTGGCTGCCCTTTTTTATAACATTCTCCGATTTCATCAACAATTGCGCCATATTTACCACGCAATGTTTTATAGATAACATCGGGCAAATCTTTTCTTACCATCGGCCTATGTGTCGGGATAACAATAACGTCCAGTTTGTAAATTTTTCTAAACTCTTCTGCTTCTGTTGCGGCAGTTCCTGTCATACCGCTTAGGTGTTCATACATTCTGAAATAATTTTGGAAGGAAATTGTTGCCAGGGTTTTACTTTCCTGCTGAATAGGAACACTTTCTTTTGCCTCAACCGCCTGATGAAGCCCATCACTCCAACGCCTGCCCACCATCAGTCTGCCTGTAAATTCGTCGACAATTACGACCTGATCTTCTTTAATGACATAGTCTTTGTCTTTTAAATACAAAGTTCTTGCGCGAAGTGCATTTTCAATATGGTGAATGGCCTCAAAATCTTTTTCATAAAGATTATCGACCCCCAGAATTTTTTCTACCCGGGTAATTCCCATTTCGGTCAAGCTTGCACTTTTGGATTTTTCGTCGATTTTGTAATCCGTATCGGGATTTAACTTATCAACCATCTCCGCAAACTTGTAGTATTTTTGTGTCGGTTCGGTATCGGGCGCCGAAATTATTAAAGGTGTTCGGGCTCGTCTCTTCTTTCCGAAACTTTAAGGTGGGCAAGTCTTTCATCACCATGGCTGGAATCGGTAAAATCCGGATCATAAATATATGATTTTGTTTCCTGAACTATAGAACCCACACTCATTCCAAGAAGATGAAAAATTGGGGCATTCCATCCGGCATCACGTCTTGCCAGATAATCATTTACCGTCACCAGATGAGCACCGCGCCCTGTAAGGGCATGTAAATAAAGTGCCGGAACAGCAGAAAGAGTTTTACCCTCACCGGTTTTTTGCTCGGCAACTTTTCCTTCGAATAATGCGACTGCAGCTATAAGCTGAACATCATAGTGTCTCTTTCCCAAAACACGGTAGGAGGCCTCACGTACCACTGCGTACGCTTCCGGTAAAAGATTTTCCAGAGTCTCTCCTTTTTCGAGTCTTTTTTTAAACTCTTCTGTTTTTGCGGCAAAATCTTTATCTTTTAGCTTTTTAACTTTTGCTTCAAATGAATTTATTTGCTCAACAACCTTACTGATCCTTTCTACTTCTCTTGCATTAACGTCCAATAATTTGGAAAAAATCTTTAACATACGTGTATCATTGTATACTTATTTCAGGCCAAACCCAAGCACCCCTGGCGTCTTTATATGTCCAATAAACCGCGTCTTTGTGTCCTGAGACAATTGACCATATCCACACCCCGCCATCTCCATAATTAATCCTCATTCTTGAAAGTCTTTGCAAAAAAGTTTTTCCATAAAACACTACCGGCTCTCCCGCAGATTCCGAAATCTTCCCGTCGCCCATCCGTTTAATTTCCAACGAATCACCATATAGGTCGAACATATATTTATCAAAAAGGACCCTGCTTTCGGAGTTTCCGACCTTACTTAGTGAGGTAATATGGTAATTATTACCAACCACCAACAGGTATGGCGCGGCGATTGATTCCCTGGTAATAAAAATTCTTTTTCCATCATTTAAAAGGCCGTCAATCTGATTTATATCCCCGGACTCAAACCATAAAATTTTTCCATCATATTTTATAAACGGATAGTAATAATGGGATGCCAGAAGCACTTGACCTTTGGGAAGTTTATCTATACTTTTCTGCATGACAATAAGCGGCATATCCGGTGAGTTTTTATAGTATAAGAGAGCGTTGAGTCCTACTATCGGTAATAGAAATAGTATCAAAAATACGGACTTTTCCTTTAAATATTTGTATAAGGCTATTGATAATATAACACCGGCAAAAACAATTCTCCTCATCATAAGATCCCCCTCCCAATAAGCCCCGCCTACGGACATCAGAAGAGCAAAAACAAACCATGCCACCCATTCTATTTTTGACCGCACGTTTTTAATTAAAAGGAATAGCAAAATAAATGGTGTAACACTTCCAAAACTGTTAATAAAAGCGACCCAAATGTTCCTGATAATTCTCAAAAAACCAAAAGAACTGTAAGCAAAAATCTGTTCCGTAGACCCACCGAAATCCTTTCTTATAAATACATATATAAATGCGTAAAAAAGAACCGATAATGCAACCGATAAAAACGCAAGCTTTGCAAATCGGATGGTAATCTTTTTATCAATTTTTAATTCCTTTTTGAGAAGTATCGGTATAAGAAAGATAGTCGGAATCCAATATAGGGCATCTACATGTACCCCCATCATTAAAAACAGAGTAAGCAAAAAGGCAAACGCTTTTCTTTCGATAAAAAAATATATTGCAAAAAGATAAAAAGTTAAAAGTACCGACTGAATCATCAAATTTGTATTAATAAGCCACACTCCCGGAAAAAGCAGAAATAGCAAAGCCGGAATCCAAAAATATTTTTCCTTACTGAAAATTTTCGCGCATATTTTGAACATTAAAATTGCTGAGATTACCCCAAAGATAAACGCCGTATAATTGGGAACCACTATGCGCGATGTCATCCAGAAAGTCGGAAGAAAAATCGGATGAATAGGAAAATGTCCCAAAGTAAAAACCTGTAAAAAAGAATGTGTACTGACGATTTTTAAGTATTCTATCTGATCGTAGAAAAGAAGAACCTTTGGGGTAGTTAAAAATTCGGCAATAATTATTAAAGCAAATATTATTATCTGCATAATTCTAAATCTATTTGTGGCACAAAAACATTAAATTTGCCTCCGGATAAACCCAGTCCGCTTTCTTGAAAAAATTTTCAAGTTTTCTCCCAAATTTCACTGCTTTTGGCCTATTATCTCCGAAATAAAGTCGGTTGAAAATAACCATTCCGCCGTCCGAAACAAAAGTGTTAATCTTGCTTAAAAAAGCCGAAGTTTCAAATTTCTCGGGGTATTTATCACCGTTATAGAGGTCAGCAATTATCAAATCAAAATGATTAATGGCTGATGATTGATACTTTATAAGATAGTCAAAAGCATCTCCGATTTTTGTATCAACATCAAACTCTCTAAGTCCCAGATATTTTTCACCAAGCTCTACCATTATCGGGTCTATATCTACTCCCGTAATTTTTGCTTCCGGCCATTTCTTTCTAACAAGTTTTGCCACCGTTCCGCCTCCCAAGCCAAGAATCAGACAATGGTTAATCGTTGATGGTTGATGATTAATGCGACGCAAGGTTTGTTTCCAAATTGTTTCAACAATCCCGCCGGATTGGGTCAGGCCGTCTGATTGGATATAAGTTCCCATACCCAAAGTACTCATGACTTTCAAGTTGCCGTTAAATTCTGATTTTTTTTCCTCGATAACTTTCGTTCCAAGCATAGTTTATTATACTTGTTTCGGATTTTGTTTGGTGATATAAATTACTCATGGCAAACGTACCGTTACCGGAACTTTTAAGACCCAAAACTTTGAAAGAATTTGTGGGTCAGGAAAATTTGGTGGGAAAGGGCGGAATTGTAAAAATACTTCTTGAAAATTCTGCCAAGGAAAGTTTTTTTCCCTCGCTTATCTTTTGGGGACCTCCAGGAACCGGTAAGACAACTTTGGCACGTATTATTGCAGGATCTTTAAAACGCGAGTTTTTTGAATTTTCAGCGGTTAACGCTAAGGTAAAGGATATCGAGTCTCTGATAAATGACCAAAAGCAACTGAAACTTATTAACGCTCCGATTATTTTTTTGGACGAAATTCACCGGTTTAACAAAGCCCAACAGGATAAGCTTCTGCCCCATGTGGAACATGGTGACATAATTCTAATTGGTGCTACAACCGAAAACCCGTCTTTCGAGGTAATAGGTCCGCTTCTCTCCAGATGCCGCGTCTTAATTCTTAACCAACTTTCCGAGAAAGATCTGCTTAAAATTTTGGGTAAGGCCTTAAAGCACCTTAAGAAAAAATTAAATATTAAGGCTGAGGAATTTCTATTGGGAGCCTCAAACGGCGATGCCCGGGTAATGCTTAATGTTCTGGAAATTGCGGCTAGCCTTGCTGTATCCCAAACCATTAAAGTCCCCGATCTTGAAACAGCACTGCAACGCCGTCAGTATACTTTTGACAAACGGGGCGAGGATTTTTATAACATAATATCCGCCTTTATCAAATCCATGCGGGCTAGTGACGTGGATTCCGCATTATATTACCTAGCCAGAATGGTTGCGGCAGGCCAAGACCCTTTATACATCGCCAGACGAATGGTTGTATTTGCAAGTGAAGATGTCTCTTCCCCCACCGCATTAGTAGTTGCCAATGCGGTTTTTCAGGCATGTAACACTATTGGCTATCCGGAATGCCAGGAAAACCTGGCCGCAGGAGTTGTTTATCTGGCAACAGCCAAAAAAGACCGCTCCGCTTACAATGCCTATATGCAAGCTTTGTCTGATGTTAATAAATATGGAAACCTTCCCGTTCCCCTTAAAATCAGAAACCCTGTGACAAAACTGATGAAAGATGTGGGCTATGGTGAAGGCTATCAAAAATACGACATTGAAAGCTATCTGCCGGAAAAACTAATAGGAAAGAAATATTACAAATATGAAAAGTGAGATTCTTGAAGCGAAAGGAAAAGCTCTAAACCCCCTGCGACAAGCAACTTTAGTTTTCCTTGTTAAAGAAAATCAAATTCTTTTAGCAATGAAAAGGCGGGGATTTGGAGTAAATTTATGGAACGGAGTAGGAGGAAAAATAACTGACGGGGAATCAGTTGAGAATGCTGCAAAAAGAGAGGCAAATGAAGAAATTGGGATAAATCTTCTCTCGATAAACAAAGTGGCTACATTAAATTTCTATTTTTCTGACAAACCTGATTGGAATCAGCAAGTAGTTGTTTATCTGTCTGACAGTTGGAATGGCACACCCAAAGAGTCTGAGGAAATGTCACCGAAGTGGTTTGATATCAATGAAATCCCATATGACAAAATGTGGGATGACGATATTCACTGGCTGCCGGACGTCCTTAAAGGAATTAATATAGAAGCCGATTTTTTATTTAACGAAGAACAAAAAATGATAGAAAAAGACGTAAGGAAAATTACCTTGCGCTGATTTTTTCCTTCCCCATCCATTTTTGAAGAACTTCGGGGATTTTCACACTTCCGTCTTCCTGCTGATAATTTTCCAAAATTGCTACGGGAACTCTTGACATCACAACCGCCGTGCCGTTTAACATGTGCACATATTCTGTTTCCCCTGCATCATTTCTAAATCTAATATTTAAATTCCTTGCCTGATAATCGGTTACGTTGGAGGTAGAAGTCACCTCTCCGTAGTCCTGTCTTCCGGGCATCCAGGCTTCGATATCAAACTTTCTTGCGGCCATTGCACCCAAATCCCCCGTACACATTTCGACAACTCTATAAGGAATCTCCAGATCTTGGAAAATTTCCTCCTCGAGACTTAATATTTCTTCATGGAATTTTTCTGAATCTTCAGGTTTGCAATAAATAAACATTTCTGTTTTTGTGAATTGGTGCACCCGGTATAAGCCCTTTGAGTATTTGCCATAAGCACCGGCTTCCTGCCTGAAGCAGTGAGAATACCCCACATATTTCAAGGGAAGTTTTTCCTCCGGAATAATTTCGTCTGAGTGTGCACCTGCCAGGGTTACTTCTGCAGTAGCAATAAGTCCCAGGTCCGTACCATCAATAGTATAAGTCTGTGCCTCCTGTCCTTTCGGAGAGTAACCCGTACCAAGATAGTATCTGCTTTTGGCCAAATCCGGAGTCATGACCGGTAAATATCCTTTTTTTGCAAGTTTATCCAAAACAAAATTAGTTAAAGCCAATTCCAAAAGGACCCCGTCGCCATATAGAAAAAAGAATTGAGACCCTGTTACTTTTGCCCCTGTCTCAAAATCCAAAATTTTTAAGTTCTTACCGATTTCCAAGTGATCTTTTGCTTTAAAACTAAACTTCTTTGGTTCTCCCCAAGTCCTTATTTCAGCGTTTTCTTTATCACTCCTGCCAACCGGGGATTTTTTGGAGGGAAGATTGGGAATTCTAAACAAGATCTCTTTATATTCTTCCTGAATCTCCTCCAATTTGGGTTCTTTATCTTTTAGTTCTTCTTTGATCTTCTTACCTTCATCTGAAGGTTTTTTTTCTTCAGCAATTCGGTTGCGTCTTGCACGAAGTCCTTCAACTTCCAGAAGCAATTTTCTTCTTTTTTCATCAAGATCAAGTACTTTATCTATTAAAGTAATATCAAATCCTTTACTTTCAACTCCTTTTTTAACCAAATCTTTATGTTCGCGGATGAAGTTAATGTCTAGCATTGTCTAATTATATCAACATTCTGGAATGGGGCAAAAGTATTTCGTCATAATCCTAAATCCTCATGAATTTCTTGCATTGCCCTAAGTGCAATTTCTACAAATTCGGAAAGTTTTATTCCCAGCTTTTCTTTACACATTTCAATTTG
The DNA here is from genome assembly GCA_000997405.1 of Candidatus Woesebacteria bacterium GW2011_GWA1_41_7. Taxonomy (GTDB): domain Bacteria; phylum Patescibacteriota; class Microgenomatia; order UBA8517; family UBA8517; genus UBA8517. Next base: position 7,450 of record LCBU01000014.1, read on the forward strand.
CTCGCGCTTAACCCCGGCTGCAAAACTTTTTGAATTCCATTTACTCAGAATATTTTCAACGCTTACTTTGGAAATGTCCTTCTCCGGTCTCACTAAAGTCACTGCAACAATAAACCCTGTTAACTCATCGCAACAATACAAAGACCACTCAAGGTTGTTTTTTGGTGGGTTTTGACCGGTATGGGCATAGTTGTGCGATAAAATCGCCGAAAGTATTTCGGGACTAACCTCACCTTTTTCTTTAAGCCACTCGGTCAGAAGTATTGTGTGCTTTTGGGGATCCGATTTTGTCTCTTCGTAGTCCGCGTCGTGAAGAAGTCCTACCGTCTCCCACAACTCTTCGTCTTCACCAAAATGATTAGCCAAGGATTTCATCACTGCCGCAACGGCGTAACAGTGTTTTCTTAAATTCAAGTTTTTAACTTTACTATGCAGTAAATCGATAGCTTCTTTTTTGTTCATATCCTTAATACAAGAACAAGAAGCATTATGGGCAGGATGCTTCTTTTACTAACCTAACTGAATACTGTTTTACTTTTTAGAAGTTTTTTTAGCTTTTGAAACTTTTTTAACTTCTACTGATTTTTTCGCTCCCTTTCTCCAGTCTTTTATTTCTTTTGTTTTTACAAAAATAAAACTGACAAAGGAATAGAAAAACACTACTGCACAAACTATAACTATCCATTTAATAGCTGTGTAGGGATTTATTTCAGGAAAAACAAATCCAAGTCCGAAAACTAAAAGTAAGCCAAAAAACGAAAATGACAAACTCAAAAGTAAATCGGTTATTAAATTATCTTTCATAAATTATTCACCTCCCTCCGGTCGTAATAACGGAAATAATACCGTTTCTCTGATAGATTTACCAGCCAGAATTGCAAATAAACGCTCGGAGACGCCAAACCCTGAAGTCGGGGGCATTCCGTATTCCAAAGCCCTTACAAAATCATTGTCTTCCATTTGGGCATCCAGATCCCCTTTCTCACGCATTTTTTCCTGCTCACTAAAACGTTTCGCCTGATCAATGGGATCATTTAACTCAGAATAACCATTCCCCACCTCACTACCGGCAATAATCACCTGATACCTTTCTACGTATGAGGGATCGTTCTCAATTCTCTTTGCGAGTGGTGAAACCTCAACAGGATGTCCGGTTAAAAATGCAGGACCGGTAATATTTCTTCTGACACTCTTCCATAAAGAATCTATCAGGCGTCCTTTTTTGTCGGATTTCTTATAATCTTCACGGCGTTTATTTAATTCCTTTTTGATATCATCTTCGGAGGCTTTTGATAAATCTATTCCTGTATGCTCAATCAGGGTCTTCCGATAGTCTATGGTTTTCCAATCTTCCCCAAGATTAAGATTGTGTTTACCTATTTTAAATTTTAGCGTCCCGAATGCTTTTGCAACCACATATTTATACATTTCCTCAACCAACTTCATAGAGTCCTCATAATTGGCGTATCCCCAATAAAACTCCATTTGCGTGTAATCCTGAAGGTGCTCCCGATCAATTCCTTCGTTTCTGAATTGTCGGCCGATTTCAAATGTTTTTCCGAATCCGGCCACCATGAGCCTTTTTTGCCAAAGCTCACCCATGGAAATCCTTAAATAAAGATCTATATCAAGCGCATTATGGTGAGTAATAAAAGGATTGGCATCGGCGCCCCCTGCGGTGTTTTCCAAAACCGGAGTTTCAACTTCCAAAAACCCTTTATCTACTAAAAATTCGCGCATACTTTGCCAAAATATCGCCTTCTTCTTAAAAACTTCCTTAACATCATCGTTCAGTAACAAGTCGAGATAGCGCTGTCTGTATCTTTCTTCTTCGTCTTTCAAACCAAACCAAGTGGAAGGAAAAGGACGAATTGATTTTGTAAGAATTTCGAACTCCGATACATCCACGGTAATTTCACCCGATTGTGTCTTAATCACTTTTCCCTTTACGGCCAAAAAATCGCCCATATCAAAAAGCCCTAAGATAGAAAACTTTTCGGGTAACGCTTTCTCCTGGAAAAGTAGCTGCACTGTACCCGTATCGTCTTTCAGATCCATAAAAGATACCGCCCCATGTTTACGGATGGACCAGATTCTCCCTGCTGTCAGAATATCTTTTCCTAAAGAGTCTCTGACTGAAGAAATCTTTATGAGTTTTCCAGTTAATGAAATTTTTGAAGGGTAGGGATTAATTCCCAACTTTTCCAGTTCGTGAAGTTTGTCTATTCTTGTTTGGCGTAGTGTTTCTAGGTTTTGCTGGGCCATGCCTTAGTTTACCATTTGTCGAACGAATGGCCAAGCTTTACTTACCTCGTAACTGTGGCCTTTCTCAAGCGCAACGACTTTTACTCGATTGCGACAATCTCGTATTCAATCTTCCCTGCCGGAGCCTCTACCTCAACGGAGTCACCGATCTTCTTTCCAAACAAAGCCTTTCCTAAAGGAGACTCGTGGGAAATCTTTTTATTCACAGGGTCTGCTTCCCATTCTCCGACTATATTAAAAATGGTTTTATTACCGTTTACCTTTACTGTAACTTTTGTTCCCAAATCAACACCATCCGTTTTTCCGGCAGACGACACATCTGCTTTTTTGATAACTTCTTCAAGTTCGTCAATTCGGCCATCCAAGAATTCGAGTTCTTCTTTGGCACTTTGATAATCACTATTTTCACTCAGGTCTCCCTGCGAACGGGCATTGGCAAGACGATCTACCAGCCTCGGTCTTTTGACATCACGAAGCTCGCAGAGTTCTGCCTTTAAGGCATTCAATCCGTCCTGGGTTAATTTAACAACGTTTTTCATATGTTTATACTTTGGAAAAAAAATATCCCTCTTTGGTAAGGAGGGATCCCTTTTTTAGGCCAACGAGGGATATTCTATATACCTTTAGTCGCTATGTCAATATTTCGATTTGGCTCAATATTAATACTACTATATCAATATTTTAGAAATATTGATGATGAGCAAAAACCAACTTGTGACCCCCATTGGGACTCGTGTGTATAGCTTCATACTTTGATTTGCACCATCGAGGATCCGGGGAGAAACGAGCACTACGAGTGAGCCTGATAGTCTCAGAATGGAACATGCTTTACTCTCACCTTATGGATACAGTTTACCTCTGTGGGTAATTTAATTTATTTGAAAGAAAAACACCCCTCCCTTTGTATAACTAGTAGATAGATGAAAGGGGGTGAAAAGAATATGAACAAAACAATTTTAGCTTTATCAGTAGTTGCACTAGGAATAGGAGCATTATTTGCTACCTCCTCAAGTGCGTTTGCCTATAGAGGCGACCCGAGTGTTACCGGTCCGAACTACACAGCCGAAAGGCA
>LCBU01000015.1 GCA_000997405.1 Candidatus Woesebacteria bacterium GW2011_GWA1_41_7
ACCTTACGGTCGAGGTTTCCTTTCTGTTCCAGAGGATGTCCGTCAGCGTCTAATTCATCTGTGAGCTCACGCTCACAGTTTTCTTGAACGCTGTCATAATCCACTCTCTTTCATTTCTTCAACTAAATTCTTTTGGGCTTTATTTAATTTCTCCGGTATTAATACGTTAATCCTAATATATTCATCTCCACGTCCTCTGCCATGAAGGTGAAATACCCCGCGCTCCCTAAGCCTCATCATTGTCCCGCTTTGAGTTCCTGGGCGGATTCTAAGCCTTAATTTTCCGTCTACTGTAGGAGCTTCTATTTCTCCACCCAAAGCTGCCAATGAGAATGGAATTCCGATTGAAACATAAATATCATCATCCTGTCTGTCAAAAATTTTATCCGGTTTTATGTTTATTGAGAGCCTAAAATCTCCAAAGTCAATTGTTGCTCCTTCATAAATTCCTGCCGGGATTTTAATTTTCCTTTTCTTACCACCAACCGAAACATCCTTTGAAACACCCTTTACCGCATCCATAAAATCTATCTCGACAGAGTATCTCGGTTTTGCCTGTCTTGCATTTCCTCCGAACGGATTTCCACCCCCAAAGAAGGCTTCAAAGATATCAAAAGGATCGCCAAAATCCGTATTTCCAAATGGGTTTCCACCACCGCTGGTATAGGTGTAAGTAAAAGGTCCGGAGCGGCCTCCAAAACCACCCGCAAACGGATTGGCACCGGCTCCGGCACCACCCGGGGTAAATGCTGCGTGACCGAATTGATCGTAGGCTGCTTTTTTCTGAGAATCCGAAAGAACCTGATACGCCTCGTTTATTTCTTTAAATTTCTTTTCGGCAGTTTCTTTATCATCCTTATGCCTATCCGGATGCCACTCCAAAGCCTGCTTCCTGTAAGCTTTTTTAATCTCATCGGCGGAAGCAGATTTTGATACCCCTAGGGTATCGTAATAATCAGATTTTGTGGCCATTAAAATGAAGTTACTCTACAACTTCTCCCTCTTCAACTTTCTCTTCTTTCTTGTCCTCTTTCTTTTCTTCTCCGTTCTCTTCCTTCGGTTGTTCTCCCTGTTGACCACCTTGTTGTGAGTCCGCCGAACCATACATGCTTTGCCCGATTTGGCTTAGGGTGTCGGAAAGGTCCTTTGTGGCCGACTCAATGTCTTCTTTACTGGAACCTTCTTTTCCGGAAACTTCTTTCACTTTTTCAATTTTTTCTTCAACCTTTTTTCTTACATCATCAGGAACTTTATCACCGGCATCTTTCAGAGCTTTTTCGGCTGTTGCCACCATTGCATCAGCATTGTTTTTAATTTTTATGACCTCTGCTTTTTTCTCATCTTCCTCTTTATGCTTTTCTGCCTCTTCCTGCATTCTTTTAATCTCGTCCTCAGAAAGCCCAACTGCACCGGTAATTTTTATGTTCTGAGTTTTGCCGGTAGCTTTATCCTTTGCCGTCACTGTCAAAATTCCGGAGGCATCCATATCGAATGTAACTTCGACCTGAGGAACTCCACGGGATGCGGGAGGTATTCCGTCAAGAATAAATGTACCCAAGGTTTTATTGTCAGCACTCATAGGACGCTCGCCTTGGGTTACAACAATTTGAACCTGAGTTTGATTATCGGCAGCTGTTGAGAACACTTCGGTTTTGCTGGTAGGAACTGTTGTGTTTCTGGAGATCATGGGAGTTGCAACTCCCCCTAAAGTCTCAATTGCCAGGGTGAGAGGAGTAACATCCAATAGTAAAATGTCTTTAACTTCCCCTCCCAAAACTCCACCCTGAATTGCCGCTCCAACCGCAACCACTTCGTCAGGGTTAACTGACTGATTAGGATCTTTACCAAAGAACTCCTTGACCACCTCAACAACTTTAGGCATTCTGGTCATTCCGCCAACCATTATTATTTCGTCAACATCGTGTGCATCAAGTCTAGAATCCTTAAGGCAAGACTCTACAGGTTTTATGGTTTTCTGAATTAGCTCCTCCACCAAACTTTCCATTTTGGCGCGTGTCAGCTTCATTGTTAAATGAAGGGGGTTGCCGTCCTTTTGTGTAATGTAAGGCTGGTTAATTTCAACCTCAGAAGCCGCCGAAAGCTCTATTTTTGCTTTTTCGGCCGCATCCCTAACCCTTTGAAGTGCCTGGGAATCGGCTTTAAGATCTGCACCGTTTTCTTTTTTGAATTCCGAAACAATGTAATCAACTATTGCCGCATCAAAATCATCTCCGCCGAGGTGGGTATCTCCATTTGTAGCTTTTACTTCGATTACACCGTCACCGATTTCAAGAATAGAAATATCAAAAGTTCCTCCACCCAGATCGTAGACGGCAATTTTTTCAGATTTCTTTTTGTCCATGCCATAAGCCAATGCTGCCGCAGTAGGCTCGTTAATTATTCTTTCTACTTTAAGTCCGGCGATTTCCCCCGCCTGTTTAGTTGCTTGGCGCTGAGCATCGTCAAAATATGCCGGGACAGTGATAACAGCTTGATCAACTTTTTCACCCAAATATTTCTCCGCATCCTTTTTGAGTTTCATCAGAACGCTGGCACTAATTTCTTGAGGTGTATAGTTTTTCCCTTCTATTTCAATATCCGCCATTCCGTTTTTGCCCTCAACAATTTTGTAAGGGACCATGTCTATGGTCCTTTTTACTTCCTTGTCTTCAAACCTTCTACCCATGAGGCGTTTTGCAGAATAAACGGTGTTTTTTGAGTTAAGAATCATCTGGCGCTTGGCAACATCACCAACCAGATTCTTAACCGGCTCGACAACGGAAGGGGTTGTATTTTTACCGGTATCCACTGTAGGGATAACTTTGGGACGACCTCCCTCCATTACCGCCACACAGCTATTTGTAGTTCCTAAATCAATTCCAATGATTTTTCCCATGTATTTATATTATATATTTAGAATCACAAGCTTCGCTTATGATTTTTCCCATATGTTTTTAACTATTACTTATTTTTGACACTTTTACTTTCGCATGTCTAACCGCTTGTCCATCCTTAAACTTCCAACCGTTTAATGTCACTCCCGAGATAATATTATCTCGCGCGCCGGCAACAACTTCAATAGCCTCCATTGTGTCCTCATTAAATTCTTCACCCACCTTGGGCACTATTTCAAGCAAACCCTCCTCATTCAAAATCTTTTTAAATTCTCCTATAGAAATTGCCAAGCCGGTATCTTGCAGGTGATCCTGGGCAGACTCCAGATTATCTAAAACCGGCAATAGTCTTGTCAAGATGCCCAAGGATGCAATTTTACTAAGGACTCCTCTTTCCCTTTCAACTCTTTTACTTAAATTGTCATAATCAGCCAGGGCTCTTGCCAGCATTGACTTTAAAACTTCCAATTCTTTATAAACTTTGTCCCCGTCTTTCTTTTTTGATTCTTGTTTTTTGCCTTTTACCATTTGATTATTTATTGGCAACTTCTTCTATCAAGTTACCAAAATATCTCAAAATCGGAATCACAGTTCCATAGTTTGCTCTGGCAGGGCCAATTACCCCTAAGGCACCTTTTTTACCTCTAATATTAAAGTGTGTCGAAACGATTCCTGTAGGTGCCAATCCCGGAATTCCCAACTCTTCTCCGAAAAGAACTTCCAGAGGAGATGTTGATTCATATCCAAAGAAAAGTCTGTCCAAATCATCCAGTTCTTCAAATACTGAAAAAAGGTTTTGACAAGTTAAAACATCTGAAAATTCCGGATTTTGAAAAACATAGGAATGCCCTGCATACCAAAATCTGTCTTTTTTATCCTTAATGGCAGCAACGGACAAAGATTTGGTTCTTGAAGCAAGTGCATGAGTTGCTTCGTCCATCAGCTCATCAAGGTCGTCGCGGGAATCCCAAACTTCCTCTTTAGCCTTAACCTCATCAACAATACTCATTTGTTTTTCTTCCATCAACTGGTTTATATAAAATTTCATTGCAACCGGTGTAGGGATACGTCCTGCGGAGGCATGAGGTTGTTTTAGAAAATTTAGCTTGGTCAAAGAAACCATTTCATTTCTGATAGTCGCCGGGGAAACACCCAAATTGTATTTTTTATCGAGAGCTTCGGAGCCGACAGGTTCGGCAGTGGCGATATATTCGTCAATTATTGTTTTTAGTATTTGTGTTTGTCTGGATGTAAGCCCGTCAGTCATAGTTCAATTTTTCTTCGTTCGCTCACACCCATATTGCTAAGCAAATCGAAGTGTTAGCAGTATGATAGACCGAGTGCTAAAAGTTGTCAAGTCCCGCTTGGAGTGTCTGAGGTAGATGTAATTGGCTCCTCCTCTTTTGCCGGTATAGGAAGAGGAAACTTTTTGAGAAAAATGCCTTTAGTGAGATTAAGAAAATACTTTGCCTCATCAACCTTAAAAAGCAGGGACAGGAGAGTGTAGATTATGATTCCGGCCAAAAAAGTGACTACCGTCAAAATAATCAAGTTCCCCGTGTAACGGGTATCGAGCACGAATTTTTCAAAAGGAAAATTATTTGTGGCATCAATCCCTCCCAAAAACGAGAGTCTCTTGACCCAAACTGATTTATCAAAAATTTTGAGCATAAAATACATCGCGCCTCCGGAAATTACGGATGCTACAAAAATTTTTAGGGTATGTGCAATGAATCTTAAATTGACAATTTTCCCGATCCTTTTATTGATGAGTATCATCAACACCACCGCTTCAACCAAGGTACTTAACGCGAATGCCGCAGCCAGTGACCAAACACCCAAATGAAAACCTTTAACTAAAATAAAATCGGTGGCCACCAATATTATAAGTCCGACAAAAGAGACTTTAACCGGGGTTTTTGTATCGTGTAACGCAAAAAAGGAACGAACAAGTATCGACATTAAAGTCTGGAAAACTATAGAAACGGCAAATACCGAAAGTACTGTTCCGGTTTGCACGGTGGATGCCCAATTAAAAATCTTGGTTCCATAAACAAGCCTGACAACAGGAATTCTTAGTGCAATCAAGGCTGCCGCCAAAGGTAGAGTAAAAAACACCGCCTGGTAAATTGCGGAGAGAAGAATCTTTCTGAATTTATTATTATCCTCGGCACTTGAAAGCATGGGTAGAACCGCCTTTGCAAGCGACGTCCCAAAGAGGGTTACAGGAAGAAGTTGTAACGAGTTTGCAAATGTGTAGTAAGTATAAGAAGCCTGGGAAATGATTGACGCCAAAAAAAGTTCCGCACTTTTTCCAATTTGGTCAAAGGCTAAATCAATTACCCTCGGAAAAGCCAACTGACCGATCTTTTCTACACCCTCGTCAGGTTTGAAATCCCAGGTAAACCTAAATCCGAGTTTTCTCGAAAGAGGGTACTGAATTATAAAATGAGCAAAAGCGCCCACAACTACTCCCACTGCCGGAGCCGTTAAACCAAGACGCGGTGTAAGAACAACTGTCCCTAAAATTATCCCTAAATTGTAAAAAATGGGTGCTAGGGCAGGAATTAAGAAGCGTCTTAAAGATTCCAAAACACCGGTCAAAACATAACTAACCACAAAAAATCCTTGAGCCACAAATAGAATTCTGGCAAGAAACGCCACCTTTTCATTTTCCACAGCGTCGAACCCAGGCGCTATTACCGAGTAAATTTGAGGTGCAAAAATTGCTATAACAGCTACCGCCACAAAAAAAATTGCAAGACCTATCGAGACGACTTTGCCGGCGAGTTGCCAAGCTTTCGCCTCACCTTCTTTTAGGGTTCTCGTAAATACCGGTATAAAAGCTGATGAGAAAGTACCAAAAACCAAAACTTGAAAAATTGCGTCCGGAAGTCTGAATGCTGCAAAAAAAAGAGAAAGTGACTCCGGGTCGAAATAACTTGCCAATACTCTTTGTCTGATAAGTCCTAGCACCATGGAAGCGGCGATCATGACCATGATAAGAGTGGCTGCAGAAAGAATGGTGTTTTGCTGTGAATTAATAATTTTTTTACCCTTCGCGATTAAATCTTCCATGTCTCTTCTTGATATTCTAGCTTCTTTGCCATATACTAACAACCGTAAATTAAACCAATATGCCAGTAACAAAAACAGCCAAAAGAGCCCTCAGGGGTTCCAAAAATAAAACAACGGTAAATAAGCTTTTGATAAAAAAGCTCGAGATTGCTGTTCGCCTTGCAAATAAATCCAAAAAAAGCGAAGAAATTAAATTGGCCACCTCACTGGCTGATCGTGCTGCAAAGAAAAATATCATCCACAAAAACAAAGCTGCCAGGATAAAATCCCAGCTTTCTAAACTGGAACAAAATAAAACTTCTAAAAAAGAGCCCGCAAAAGCTGCTAAAAAAGCTTCCACAAAGAAAAAGTAAAACCTCCTATCTCAGAGCTTCTTTCACACATTTACATGTGCTATATTAAATTAGACTATTTGCCGTTTGATTTGTATTTGTAAGTTTCGTCTATTTAGATTCGAAATCGGAATTTGGTAATTGGAAAGTCGAATAAACCAAGAAATGCCCAAAAATAAAGCTATCAATCTATTACCACTTGAGGAGTTTAATGCTTCAACTGCGGGGCGTGTTTTAAGATGGGCAACTGGTACATTTCGTGTAATTGTTATTGTTACAGAAATGGTTGTCATGGCCGCGTTTTTGTCACGATTTTGGCTGGATGCCCAAAACTCTGCCCTAAACAATTCAATTAAAGCAAAAAGTGCACAAATATTGGCGCAAGCCGATCTGGAGAAGCAATTTAGAGGAACCCAAGCAAAATTAAGTATTTTTAATAAAATAGCTCAGAGCAATAAAACTTCATCCCTGATAGAAAAAATAACAAGTAGTGTCCCAGGTACTGTTACTCTTTCAAGGATATCCCTGACACGAGGCGCAATAGAAGTACGAGGCTCGTCACTTTCGGATTATGACATTTCCAGACTGGTTGTAAACTTACAAGGTGCACCGTTCAAAAGTGCTGAGCTGGGTCAGGTTGGTTCATCGGAAAAAAATACGGGAGAAATTGATTTTGTAATTAATATTAAATACTAAATTATGGCAACCGGTTGGAGAGGTTCATATTATCGGTATAAGGAATTATTCTTAAACATATCTGTCCTTTACAAAAAAAGGGCAGACTTACGTGCATTCTTGGAAATAGTTCTTTCAATTGTTGCGGTAATAGTTTTTGTGATGTTTGCGCTAAAACCTACCGCTCTAACCATTATCAGTTTGGTTCAACAAATCAAAGAGGAAAGGAAAACTTTGTCAACTCTTACTCAAAAAGCCAATGATTTGCAAAAGGCCGGTACCCTTTTAGCCCAAAATCAAAGATATATCGATAACATTAACACAGCCGTTTCCTCAGCCCCTGCTCCTGATATGTTTATGAAACAGATTGAAGGCTTATCAGCCAGACACAGCGTTGATTTGATGGGACTCGTTGTCAGTGACGTCGTTTTGATCGGAAGCCCTAAAACTATTAGAATTTCAGGTGAGCTGGAACCCCTCCCTGAAAGTGCCAACGAAATGGGATATTCAATTAGTGTAAAGGGTAGTTTTTCAAACATAGATAACTTTATGAAAGAACTCGAAAAACTAAGGGTAATTTCAACCATAGATAGTGTGACGGTTAACTCTTCCGTTACTGAGTCCGGAAGGGTCATAGTTGCTGTCATTTCAGGTAGGGTTCCTTATCTTGGAAGTAGTGGCAAAGTTTCCGAAGTCCTTTCTCACAAAAGACCATTAAGTCTTTCAATGATGAGAAAGCTTGAATCAGGTTTGGGTATCCCAGCAAAAGTTTTGTTGAAGACATCTGAAGAATTTCAAACGGAAAAAGACATTTCTTGGAACAACTATCCAATAAAAGAAATGAGAGATAGGAGCTACTTTGGAGAGAAAGCTTTGGAAAAGTCAACATTAAAAGAATTAATAGAGGATTTTTTCAGACCAATTGGATCACCTGCTTATGTGGTGGGTATGTTACGAAAGACTTATTACAGATCTAAAAAACCGATTAATAAATACTCACTCGCTGTCTGGTCTGCTTACGTTATTAAAAAAGCCAATAAAATTAAATATCCAATCAAGTTTCAAAAAGGATCTGTCGACTTGGAATTTATGCGCAAAGTGGCCAAATTAAGCGTAGAGTTTAATGGACCACTCCTTGCTCGTGACTTGTTAATCAAATACGGTATTGGCCTGATAATAGAACCTCATTTTTCGAATACATATCTAGATGCGATGACAATTCTAACCAACAAGGACCACCCAATTATTGGTTTGACTATTCGTCAAGATCGATTGGACAACTTTTGGTTTACCTTGATGCACGAATTAGCCCATGTGGCATTGCATTTAGACAATCCTATAAACCTTTTTTACGATGACTTAGATGACAAAGATGTTTCTAGTGAAGAAGAGGGAGCTGCAGACAAACTAGCGGGAGAGGCGCTAATTCCAGAAGATAAATGGATTAATAGTCCAGCCAGATTAATTCCTTCACCGATTGCAGCTCAGAGTCTGGCTAGAGAGCTTGGCGTTCATCCGGCCATAGTGGCTGGCAAAATGCGTCATGAGAATGCGAGATATCGATATCTCTATGCGCTTCTTGGTCAGGGCGAGGT
>LCBU01000016.1 GCA_000997405.1 Candidatus Woesebacteria bacterium GW2011_GWA1_41_7
TTTGATTGTTATAGCGTTTTCCATGGCAGACATCACAAGTTACCCAAATATCACTCATAAACTGCATCTCTATTTTTATCTGCCCCTGACCTTCGCAGGCCTCGCAGCGTCCGCCTCTAACGTTAAAAGAAAATCTGCCTTTTTTGAAGCCTAGAGTTTTGGCTTCGCGCGTCGATGTAAATACGTCTCTGACAGGATCAAAAACTCCGGTATATGTTGCGGGGTTACTCCTCGGAGTTCTTCCGATAGGGCTCTGGTCGATCAGAATTGCTTTGTCTGTATTTTCCAATCCTTCAATTCTTTTATAGCCACCAACCTCGCCTCGGTAATTGGGATTTAATTCCCTCTGTAGTCCCGGATAAAGTGTCTCAACCAGAAGAGTGGACTTACCGGATCCCGATACTCCTGTAATTGAAACAAGTTTTCCCAGAGGAAATTCAACATCAATCTCTTTCAGATTAAATTTATTTGCTCCGACTATTTTTAAAGTATTATTCTTAACTTCTTGGGGAATAGCCAGTTGCGTTTTGGAACCGGCAATACTCACCTTTTTCTTTCCGGAAAGATATTTTCCTGTAATGGACTTTATATTATTTTGAATTTCCACAGGAGATCCTGTTGCAACGACTTCACCGCCGTGTTTTCCGGCTCCCGGACCAAAATCCGCTATCCAATCGCTTTGTTTCATCATCTCGGCATCATGTTCAACCACCACCACGGTGTTTCCCAAGTCTCTTAGTTTTTTAAGAGTGTCGATAAGTTTTTGATCGTCTCTCGGATGAAGTCCGATTGTCGGTTCATCGAGAACGTATAAAACCCCCGTCAAACCCGAGCCGATTTGGCTTGCAAGGCGTATTCTTTGAGCTTCACCGCCGGAAAGAGATCCTGCAACACGGCTCAAGGTTAAATATTCCAGTCCGACATTAATCAGGAACTTAAGCCTGCCTTCAATTTCTTTGATAATTAATTTCCCTATCTCTTTTTCTCTGCTATTGACGTTATTGCTATTTAGAAGTGAAGTAACCCATTCAAGTGATTTTATTATTGAAAATGCCGTAATATCGGCTATGGAAAGATCCAGTATTGTTATAGAAAGAGCCTCCTTCTTAAGTCTGGCTCCTTTACATTCGGGACAAACCTTCTCCCTCATGTATTTTCTTATTTCCTCCTTTACCCAATCGCTTTCGGATTCTGCATGTTTTCTCTCGAGTTCAGGGACAAAGCCGGCAAATTTCTGCCAAATATATGTTTCTTTACCAAACCTGTTAGTTCCGTAAACACGGTACAATTTATCACCCGTACCGTACAATAACGTCTTTTTTTCCTTCTCACTCATGTCCTTTATGGCTTTATGGACATCTATTCCTTCTTCCTCACACATTTTTTTGACAATTCTTCCGTACCAGGTTTCATGCTCAAACATGTTGGAAAAAGGTAAAATTCCGCCCTCCATTATTGTCAGCTCCTCGGAAAAAATCAGTTCGGGTTCTGCTTTCAGGATCTTCCCCAACCCCGCACAAGTCGGACAAGCGCCCTGTGGAGAATTAAAAGAAAAACTTCTCGGTTCAATCTCGGGCAAGGAAATATTATCAACCGGACAGGCAAATCTTTCCGAAAAAAGATGGTCGTTAAATTTTTTGGGGTATGTGGGAATGGTAAATTCCTTATCCAAGACCTGGGCAAAAAGGACCAATCCTTCGGACAAATTCAGAGCCTGTTGTATTGAGTCCGCCAACCTGTTTTTGAGTTCACTTTTAAAAGGCTCGCCTCTCACCGAACTCACCGCGATTTTATCGATAACTGCTTCAATTGTATGCTTGTTGGTTTTTATTAAAACCAAATCTTCGGAAAGGTCGTGGATATAGCCGTCAATTCTCACTTGCCTGTAGCCTTTACTTTTCAGATTTTCAAAAAGTTGAGAAAATTCTCCTTTTCTCTCCTGAACAATCGGAGAAAGCATTAGGTACCAAGCCTTTTTATCTGTTTTAACGGTCTTTTCAATAAGATTCATTGCCTGATCTACTATTTGGTCGAGTGTCTGATGGGAAATTTCGCGTCCGCATATCGGACAATGAGGATGTCCTAACCTGGCAAAAAGAAGCCTCATATAATCGTATATTTCGGTTACGGTTCCTACGGTTGATCTCGGGTTATGGGAAGTTGTTTTTTGATCAATCGAAATTGCCGGAGAAAGGCCTTCAATTGAGTCCACATCGGGTTTTTCCATGATCCCCAGAAACTGTCTGGCGTAAGAAGAAAGAGACTCCACATATCTTCTTTGACCTTCAGCATAAACAGTGTCAAAAGCCAGCGAACTTTTTCCCGAACCCGAAACTCCAGTTAATACAACAAGTTTTCCCTTGGGGATATCAAGATCCACATTTTTTAAATTGTGCTGCCTGGCGCCCCGTATTTTAATATAGTTTTCCATTAGAAATTCCCGCCGGTTTCATCCGGTGGACGAGAGAATTATACCATCTTAATCAATCGCTTTGATTTTGTCCCTGATCTCAGCCGCAAGTTCAAAATTTAGGTCTTGCGCTGCCAGGCGCATTTCTGTTGTCAGATTTTTAATTAGGCGCTTTTTCTCCATAGGGGTCATTGAATCGATATCCATATGAGGCAAGCTGTCATATACCGGCTCTTTTGAACCAAAAACCCAAGGAGCTCTCTCACCCTCTTCTCTGTCTATTAATTTCTCCCGTATGGGCTTAACTACACTTTTTGGAGTAATTCCATGTTTCTTGTTGTAGGAAACCTGGTACCGGCGCCTTCTTTTGACTTCAGAAAGGGCTCTTTCCATCGAGCCGGTGACTTTATCGGCATACATAATTACACGTCCCTCAACGTGTCTGGCGGCCCTACCCATCGTCTGGATAAGTGTTACGTCCGATCGTAAGAATCCTTCTTTATCCGCGTCCAATATGGCCACCAGACTGACCTCCGGAAGATCCAATCCCTCACGCAGTAAGTTAATTCCGACCAATACATCATATTTGCCGTTTCTGAGATCATCGAGAATATCGGTCCGGTCAAGAGTTGCCACGTCCGAATGTAAATATTGCACTTTCAATCCTTGCTCAGCTAAATAAGTTGTCAGGTCTTCCGCAGTTTTTTTAGTAAGAGTTGTTACGAGGGTGCGTTGTTTTTTGGCAACTGTTTTTTTGATTTCTTCTATAATATCTGAGACTTGGTTTTTAAGAGGTTTAATTTCTACAAGCGGATCGGGAATACCGGTTGGACGCACCAAAAGCTCGGTAACTTTTCCCTCAGACATAGACACTTCCCAGTCGTTGGGGGTAGCCGAGCTTGCAATAAAGTTCGGAACTCTGCGCATAAATTCATCAAACTTCAAAGGTCTGTTATCAAGCGCGGACGGAAGTCTGAATCCGTAATCGATAAGAGTTTGTTTTCTTGCAAAATCTCCGTTAAACATTCCCCGGATTTGGGGAAAAGTCATGTGCGATTCATCAACCATGAGCATCCATTTATCTCCATAAGGCTCATTAAAATAATCCAGAAGTGAAAAAGGAGGGTCACCCGGACTTCTCCCGTCAAAATATCTGGAATAATTCTCTATCCCTTTGACGTATCCGACTTCTTTAATCATCTCGAGATCATAGGTAACTTTTTGCGCAATTCTATGAGCCTCCAGTTATTTTCCTTTAGACTTAAGCTCTTTTACACGCAAGTTTAAATCTTTCAAAATATTTTCAAAGGCACTTTTATGAGTTGTCGGGTCTGTCATAAAATGTTTGGCCGGATATAAAACGAAATTTGTCGGGTCGTAACCATTTTTATTTTCTGCGATATTACCGGTTAGAGGATTAATCAGTTCAATTTTTTCAACTTTATCTTCGCCGAATTCCATATGCAGTCCGTCATCCATATAAGCCGGATAAACATCAATCGCGTTTCCTCTGACTCTAAAAGTTCCGCGGTCAAAACCAAATTCACTTCTTTCGTATTGAAGGTCTACTATTCTATCGATTATTTGTTCACGGCCCACTTTCATTCCTTCAGTGACCTCTAAAACAAATTTGCCGTATTCACGGGGAGAACCTATGTTGTAGATACAGGAAACCGAAGCAACGACAATAGAGTCGGCTCTTGTCAAAAGGTTAGCTGTTGCTGCCAATCTTAACTTATCTATTGTCTCGTTTATATCTGCGTCTTTTTCAATATAGGTATCTGTTGAAGGAATGTAAGCCTCCGGCTGGTAGTAATCGTAATAAGAAACAAAATATGAAACCGCATTCTTAGGAAAAAGATCCCTCATTTCCTGATAAAGTTGGGCTGCCAGTGTTTTATTGTGAGAAATAATAAGTGTCGGCCTTTGTACTTTTTCTATAACATTGGCCATCGTAAAAGTTTTTCCCGATCCTGTAACACCCAAAAGTGTTTGATATTTACTGCCCCGTAAAACTCCTCCGGATATGGAATCAATTGCTCTATCCTGATCAGGAATCGTCTTATAATTTGTTTTTATTTTAAATTTCATCTAATTATTCTATCACAAGAATCTTGACAGATGTTTGGGATATGTTCGGGTTTGTATAAGAAAGATCCAGTTGCAATATTCGGGTAATATTTGTAAATTAATTCTACATCATGGCACTCATCGTTTACAGTAAACAAAGACAAATTTTAGGGTTTATAAAACAGCACATAGAGCTTAACGGAAGCGCTCCTACTTTGAAATTAATAGCAAACGCGATCGGGGTTTCTTCATTGGCAACAGTTCACGAACACTTACAAGCACTTGAAGCAAAAGGACTTATAAAAAGAAGGCAAGGAAAAGTAAGATCAATCGAACTTCTGGAAGGCGACACCAGTCTTGTGAAAGCAGAGAATTTTTATGCACCAATACTTGGCTTTATTGCCGCCGGTTCTCCGATTGAACCTTACACGGACCCAAACGCAACCATGAATATTCCCACATCATTCGTCACAGGCAACAAAAGGACATATGTTCTTCAGGTCCGGGGCGAGAGTATGATCGAGGATGGAATTATGGACGGAGACAATGTCATAGTTGAACAGACAGAACAGGCTTCGGATGGCGATGTGGTAGTTGCCTTACTCGATAACGGTATGGCTACCTTAAAAAGATTCTATAAAGAAGCAACCAGAATCAGGCTTCAGCCGGCCAATTCCACCATGCAGCCTATTTTTGTTAAAAACGTTCGGATTCAGGGCCGGGTTGTGGGTCTCGTCAGAAAATACAAAAATTAACCTCTCTTTTTAATAGCCTTCTTGAAAAGCGGAATCATCATTGGGATTATTGATATAAAGACAATTGCTAAAATTATTAAGGAAAAGTTTTCTTTAACAAACGGAATGTTTCCAAAAAAGTATCCCAGAGTGGTACCGATAAAAACCCAAGAAACTCCGCCTATGACGTTATAAGAAAGAAATTGTCCGTAATGCATTTTACCGATTCCTGCGACAAAAGGCGCAAAAGTTCTGACAATCGGGACAAAGCGGGCCAAAATTATGGTTTTGCCCCCATGTTTATTAAAAAACTTTTGGGTTTCCTCAATATGTTCCTTTTTAATTGGTACTTTAGGATTTGCTATAAGCTTTTCTCCAAAAAAATGACCTATCCAATAGTTTGCGGTATCTCCAAGTATCGCCGCCGCCATCATAAGGGGTATCAGTACGAATATATTCAAAGAACCCAGTGCCGAGAAAGCACCCGCTGCAAAAAGAAGGGAATCACCCGGTAGGAACGGAAAAAACACCAATCCGGTTTCAATAAATATTATTGCAAAAAGTATGGCATAGGTCAGAATTCCGTACTGGCTAAGAAGCGCCCCCAGGTGAACATCAATGTGTAAGATGAAATCAAAGATAAACAAAACAAATTTCATATATTTAGTAATTGTACGGTTAAACAGTTAATCCCTCAAGAAGATCTCTGCCGGTCATATTAGAGGGAACATTGATGCTCAATAGTTTTAGTATAGTTGGCGCAATATCTGCCAAAATTCCCGAGGTAAGCGTAATTGATTTACCCATGGTTTTTTGTGAAATCACAGCAAACGGGACAGGGTTCTCGCTGTGCTCAGTTTCAATTGAACCGGTTGAGGCATCTATCATTTCCTCAACGTTTCCATGGTCCGCAGTTATCAGCATATATCCTCCATAGGCCATAACCATATCGGCCAATTTGCCTATGCACTCGTCGACAACCTCACATGCCTTAACAGCGGCTCCGATATTACCGGTGTGGCCAACCATATCGGGGTTAGCAAAATTTATCAGGATGAATTTGTATTCGGTGCCGGACTTAAGTTTGGATAGCACATTATTTGTAATTTCCAGGGCGCTCATTTCCGGCTTCAGATCATAAGTTGCCACTTTCGGAGAAGGAACAATAATTCTATCTTCACCCTCGAAGGCCATTTCCTGCTGACCGTTAAAATAATAGGTTACAAACCTTTCTTTTTCGCTTTCGGAGACTCTTAACTGTTTATATCCCTGACTGGCGATAATTGCACCCAGTGGGAATTTTACATTTTCCGGAGGAAAAGCAACTTTGGCACCGAATTCTTCAATCGCCTTTTCATATTGGGTCATAGTAGCAAAATATAGATTATCCAATTTGGCACCCCTGACAAACGGCTCGCCGGTAATTGTAGGTACCGTGGCCAAGTGGGATTTTTGATATTTAACTAAATAAGGGTCAAAACCCACAGGAAGGTTTGCTTTGGAAAAATCCTGAAACGTGAACGCCCTGGAAAGTTGCCTTGGCCTGTCAATTCTGAAATTAAAAAATATTATCGAATCGTTGGGTTTTATAATTCCCAAAGGTTGTCCTTGCGGGTTAGCCATAATAGAAGGCTCAATAAACTCATCCGTTTTACCTTCCGCGTAAGAAGCGTCAATTGCCTCTTCGGGTGTTTTGAAGAGATGCCCCTCTCCTTTAGTTAAAGCAAAATATGCCTTCGCGGTTCTATCCCAACGCATGTCTCTATCCATTGCCCAATACCTGCCAATCAAGGAAGCTATCTGGCCGATTTTGTGTTTTTCGGTTACCTCTCTTATTTTACTGACATATGTTTTTGCTGCAGTTGGCGGGGAGTCTCTGCCGTCTGTAAAGAGATGTAGGAAAACCCTGTTAAACTGTTGCTTTTCCGCAAGTTCTATAAGAGCAAAAAGATGCTCCAGGTTGCTATGGACTCCACCTGCGCCTACAAGACCCATCAGGTGCAAATTGCTGTTATTTTTACGGGCATGGTCAATTGCTCCGATAAGAACCTTGTTGTCGTAAAAACCTCCGTCAGCAATATTCATATTTATCCTTTGAAGATCCTGGTAAACTATCCTTCCTGCACCCAAATTTAAATGGCCTGTCTCTGTATTACCGGGTTCACCTCTTGGTAAACCAACCGCTTCCCCCGAAGCCAAAAGTTGTGTATGAGGAAAGGAGTTCATAAACTTGCGCATGTTAGGTAAATTTGCCTGAGAAAGGGGATTTCCCGGTCCCGCTACAGAAATACCCCAGCCGTCAATAACAACCAAAAGTACAAATTTTGAAGATTCGTCGTGCATTATTTCATTCTCCCCAATTCAACATCTATGGTAGAAAGTCGGTTGTATTTGGCAACTCTTTCACCTCTGGCCGGAGCGCCAAATTTTACATAGTCGGCGGAGACCCCAACAGCAAAGTCCGCAATAAAACTATCATTTGTCTCGGCCGACCTATGGGAAACAATTATTTTCCAACCCGCATTTTTAGCCATCTTGATTACCTGCAGAGTTTCAGTAATAGTTCCAACCTGATTCGGTTTAACCAAAATAGAATTACAGGCCTTCTCCTTTATCGCCTTTTCCACACGTTTGGGGTTAGTGCACAAAAGATCATCTCCGACAACCAAAGTAGTTTGGAAAACCTGACCGGTAAAGCTTTCCCATGCTTCCCAAGCATCCTCAAAAAAAGGATCCTCAATAATGGCAAGCTTGTATTGATCGATAAGTGCCTTATAAAATTCTTCAAGCTGAGAATCACTCATTCCCGAAGCCCTGTCTTTAATGAGATACTCCCCGTCTTTGTAGAAACTGTTAGAAGCAACATCTAGCCCCAGAAGTACATCTCGTCCCAATGCATAATTACTCTGGCGAATGGACTCTACAAACACCTCCAACGCATCGGCATTAGTAAAAAGATCAGGCGCGTAGCCACCCTCATCTCCTACAGAATGAATAGCACCACGGTGTTTAAGATTCTCACCTATTGTATGGTATATCTCGGCCCCGATCTGAAGACCCTCTGAATAAGTCTTTGTAGTCGTGGGTATTACCCAAAATTCCTGAAAATCAAGGTTACCTGCGCCGTGTTTTCCGCCATTAATCATATTAAAAAGCGGTGTCGGAACTTTTACGCTGGTACAAATACCATATTTGGTAGCCAGAGCAAAAATCCATGAATAGAGTGGCTGGTTAGTTACAGTTGCCGCACATTTTGCCACTAC
>LCBU01000017.1 GCA_000997405.1 Candidatus Woesebacteria bacterium GW2011_GWA1_41_7
CTATCAATCATCCCATTTTTTTCCAACCAGCAACCAACCAACCCATCCCTAGGCAGTACCAATCCTCCATTCTTTCCCATCCCTCCATTCTGCATTAATCCCAGTTCCATCACATAACCTCAATCGTCTGCGTGGCAGAAAAGGTGTATGTCGCTCCCTCCACAATCCCGCGAATTGTTCCCTGCAGAAGAGCTGTAGCAGTTCCACCTGAAATCTTAACTGTACAATCCGCAGATACAGCATACGCAATATCTTTCTTCAGCGGCGTCCACGCCGTATCTGCTTCCACAGATTCTACCCTTCTCGGAGTAAACACCTGTACCACATTCTTATTCCCATCTACAACCATCTTCGTTTTATCACTCATTCTATCACCCGTTCCCAGTTAAATCCGTGAAAATTTCACGATCCCAACTTCATTCACCCTTTGCCGCAGGTACACCGAAGAAATATCGTAGCTTTGAGTTCCTGTATATCTCAGGTATATCATTCTCTGTCAACCTCATAGCCTTCCTAAATGTAGAAGGAACTGCACCTGAATGTCCAAGCCAGTTATTTACAAACTCAGTAAACAGAAGACCCCTATCCTCTTCATGCCGCTTTGTCCAGGTTTTATACGCCGCGCTGGTTACTGGGTTAAGATACACTCCAGGGGATTCCCCTTCCATCTTAATAAACGGCGGGTGGAATACCTGGTCTTGAATATTGGAGTCAAACATCTTATCCCCGATTCCAATTAATCCACCTATCATTAATGTACTAACTGCGAACTGTTTCGCAGAACTCTGCCCGAAGATATCCTTCTCCGAATTGAGTGCATCCAAGATCATCCCATGCTTTACTCTATACTCCCCTTCCTTAATAAAATGCTTCAATTCCTTCAACTGTTCCAGCGTAACCCCGCCCGCCTTCACAATCGCCTTCCCTCCCTTCGCCGCCAGCAGCAACCTTTGCTCCATCAGCTTAAACGGAGTACCTTGGAACATAAAGAAAGCCCGCGCGTAAGGATCTCTAACCCAACTCGGATTATGTACCCCTGATAGGAAGTTCGCTTTCAGTATAGAATCATACACCGCGAAAGCTGCTTGGCTTGGGGTCATGCCTTTCTTCGCAGCCATCTCCATT
Source organism: Candidatus Woesebacteria bacterium GW2011_GWA1_41_7 (assembly GCA_000997405.1). GTDB lineage: Bacteria > Patescibacteriota > Microgenomatia > UBA8517 > UBA8517 > UBA8517. Next base: position 1,126 of record LCBU01000017.1, read on the forward strand.
CCCATCAGGACAGTAGCTGTTCTATCAAAGGATTCTACAGCCCCGACGATAAAAGACCCTGTCTCATTCACCTTCCCCAGAATCTTATCAAACCGATTCAGTGGAGTATCAAACATATCCAGCTCCGCAATAGAGCTATTATACTTCCCCTGATTCGTCATAGCCCGGACAAGATCCACTGCGTCATTCTGCTTCAGCTTAATCCCACCGAATACCTTCGGCCAGCGTTCCTGCAGCTCCATAACCTTTGCCCTGGCCATGACCCCCGGAGTTTTCACCACCGCCTTTGCCCATACGTCAGGTGGGAAGATAGCAAGGTTTCCTGTCTGCTTCATCAGATGCTTAAACCCAACAGACGGTGACGCAAACAACCTCCACAATACCTCCATCGAGTAATATCTATTCGCCCACTGCGCCATTCCAGAATGTGCTACTGGTTCCAGGGACTTATTAATCCCTGTCCATAGCTCATCCAGTTCCTTCGTCATAACTCCATTCTTCCGGAGTTCCTTAACATGCGCGTGCCAGCCGCCTTCTTGTCCCTTCTTCCAGAACTCCATACCTTGGATTCTTCTCTCTACATCCGGAACATACTTCGCGTACATATACTCTACATCCGGCATGAGCATTTTCGACCCAACATTCCTACTGTTCAGCCGCGCGAGATTAACAGCATTCTCCACATTCGGAGTCAACCCCGCAAACGCTTCCCGCAATTTCACAGTATTCGAGTCCGGGTGCAGTGCATGGTGTGCGTAAGGTCTATCTTTAATAACCTTCCCGCCAGCTTCAATTATCCGTGTTTCTGTGACCTTATTCAAATCCTTCAGCATAGAAACTGCTGACAGTTCATTCGGAGTCATCATCCCTTTCAACCAGGGGTAATGGATAAACTCTGCTGTATCCTCCAGTGCCAGTGCGATCCTCGCACTTGAATGCTCCTTCGCAGTCCCTTGCGCCAGCTTCGTCCACTCCGCTTCATACCCTGCAGTATCCGCTTTTAATCCATTCAGCTTCGCATGATGTTCTTTCAGCGACTTCGACAGTTCCGCATACACCTCCGGATCTTTCGCCTTATTCGTTTTCTTCAGATCATCCCCAAGTCTCGCAATCATACCCTCATGATATCCAGCTTCCGCCAGTGGGACTTCATATTTCTCCACCAATGGCTTCATAGCTTGCCGGACTTTCTCAGTAGAGTTCTTATACTCCGGAACCATAGCAAGGATTTCTTTCACTGCCTGCGAATGCATCTTAATGTTGTTGTGCATCGCAGTCATACGGGTAGCCAGCTCCACAAGTGGATTAGCTTCTGCTTTGTAAAACCTACCAGCAACAGCGGCCGGGGTCATTACAGTATTCCTGAAAAACGCAGGGATCTTCGAGGTTGTCTTTTCCAGTACATCCATGGTGGGTTTAACTGAAATCCCATCCATCCACTTTTCCACCCTTCCCAGAATCCTGCCCTTTTCCCCGACAAGGGAGCTATTCTTTAATACTGAAATAAGCTTACTCGCACTATCCCCAACAGCTTTCTTTGCAAGATCAACCCCTAACGCGGATACACTTCCAAGCACACTTGCATCAGCATCACTCGCATCCATTCCTACGAGGGCGACAGCGGAGAGCGGGACTGTGACTAGAGCTTTCTTTATGTAAGATCCTATCTCCGGATCTGCCGCGGAGGCGTCCATTAAAGCTGCATCAGCAGCCATTTTTTCTTCCTTTGATGCAAGGACACGGCTTAAAGCTCCACGTTTTTGTTTCTCTTTCGCTGCTTTAAACTTCGCTATTTGCTCTGGAGTTAAAGTCCTACCTGTAACAGCACCTACTTCCAGATTCGTGATCGTACTCTTCTCCGCACCCTTCTTCATCAGGTTACTTACATCCGTAGCAGCGATCCCTTCACTGACCGGAGTTTCAGCAGCCTTTAATGTAATAACTTCCGTAGTCTTCTTCCGAGTTACAACACCCTTCTTCGTAGCCGCTACAACCTCCGCATCCCTCTTAACCTCCGCCGCAGCATTCTTCCGTACCTTCCTCGCAGCGCTCTTCTTCGCAGCCTCCGGCACGGCTAAGGAGGAAGGAATCCCACTTTCCGCAGCAGCCTTAACCTCCTCCACCGCAGCGTTATCCAGCATCCGAAGCTTCTGCGTGAAGGGGACTTTATCGAGTCCGTATCCCCATACGTTGTCAGTTAAAGTTGCCGGGGCTTTATTCCCACTCTTCGCCAACCCAAGATTAATCTCCTTCAGCACATTTACAAGAACTGGATCAGGACCGAGCAAAGTCTCCGGAACCTTCGTAGCATTTATATGATGCGTGAAGAACTCCGTGATCTTTGTCAGTGAATCCGGAGACAAATCCGGAGGTCCTTTCTCTCCCAGAATAATCGTCGCTTTCCTCAGATTCCTATTCTGTTCATACGCAGTACGTATCGCAACCCTCGCCCGTAAGGGCAGCTGATCCGCTACAATATTCTCCACCGGTGCGGGGAGTGCGAGTCTAGCCCCCGTTCCTTCAAGCATTGGAGTATGTGCATGGAACTTTGGATCATGGATTGTAACAGAATATTCCCCCATCCAGCTATTCTCTGCAACTTCCTGCGGGGTGCCAGCGGATTTACGGATGGTAAGCGCGCGTTCTTGGACATCGGTTATAAGCAAAGGTTCCTTCGTTGGGAGACCTTCCACAACCTCCACAGCTACACGCTGTGTTCCAGGTGCAGGAAGTTGCTTCGGAATGAACGCGGAACCTGGAACTTCCGGGGAGTACCCTGCCTCTTTCTCGAATGAGGATATAGCCTCTGCTGCTTTCCGAGACCTTTCCGTCTCTGCCATACGGGAGATACCTTCCTTACTGAAGACGCTGTGTCCGCCTGGGATGTCAGGGTTATATTTCGACACTGCGTCTTCCAGAGTAAGTCTCCCAACCTCCTTCTTATTCAGTTGAATAAAGTTATCCACTTCTCCGACCGATACAGCTTTACTCCTCTCCAATCTCTTCAGCGATTTATTCCACTCCATCAAGGAACTAACAGTCCCAGTCTTCCCGAGCACTTCCGCAGCTGCTTCATTCCTCGCTTTCTCCAGCCCATATGTCTTCACAGCAGACATCATCGCCTTCGAACCACCCTTCACGACCTTGGACGCGACAACTCCCGCGCCAAGTCCAGCAACCATTTCCGCACCCAGGACTTTCAGCGGCTCATCTTCCCTCGCCTTCGCCCACTTACTCTGCCCAACCACTTCACTTGCAGCATCAAACACGGCGAAGTCAGCAGCTGTCATTAATGCGAGTCCGGCTGCTTTCGTGACAAACTTTCCAGCGCCTGGAGTCGGGAGTCCGAACAAACCCCTCCCAGCCAGCTTTGCCAGACCCTTCATCCCTAACCCTGCACCAGCTCTACCAACTCCTTCTATCGCAAGATTACCTGCCGCCGCTATTCCCAGGTTCGTAGCTATCCCTTTCGGGGTCAAGCCTTTGTAATACCTACTTACATCCGGCTGATTTTCCGCGTCGAACTTTTCTCTGAACTTATCATACCCAGGAAGATTCCCTGTCTCATCTCCGAGGATTGAAGTATCTTGTTTTAATTTATACTGGTATGCTGCTGGGAGTCGTTTCTGCAGAACCTTTTGATACACCAAGTCTGTCAGCCCTTCCCCTTTGATATCTCCCTTTAGTTTCTTTCCCTTCAGCTTACTCAGTACATCCGAGACCTGCGACCCGATACCAGCTAAAGGATTCTCTTCGGAGAAGGAGGCATCAACCTCCCTATGTCCTATGCTCCCACCAATTGGAGCCTTTGCTACCTTAACTTTTTCCGGGAGCAAGTCCTTCGTTCGCACAGCTATATCCCGCGACATCTTCTCCGTATCATTCAGATACGTATCCCGCGCCGTGTTCAGCTTCTGCGCAGCCTTAGCTTCCTTCTCCCTAGCAACCCTAAGGTTCTCGAAAAACGCAAGGTCGGAATTGAAATCAGATTCAGTACCCATGTGTTTCCTTATTTGTTAAGTTCTTCGTCGATAAGATCAGCGGGATCTTTCCCGGCGTCTTCGGAGGGTGCGGTCAATCCACCAAGTGTAGCGAGGTAACGTAGCTCCGCCATACGTTTACGGAGAGGGATAGCGGATGTTTCTTGATTCATGTTCTCAGTTTGTGAGGAAAGGTAGTTGTTGTAGTAGGAGGTTTTCGCGGTTTCATTCGCTATATCTGCGCCTTGCTTCTCTCTGAACAACCTCGCTTTCTCCCGCATCACATCTGTGAAGGTATTCAAAGCCGAGGCAGAACTACTCCCACCACTATTCCGCTGCGCTACCTGCGTCAGAAAAGTTCTGTTCGGTCCAAGGTCAGTACCTTGCGGCGGCTGTGAGGGGTCACGCATGAAATTCGCCTTAGCTTCCGGGGATACTCCATTCCCGAACTTTACAGACAGTCCACTTGAAGTTTCCATTGTAGGATTAGGATCTTTGGTAAGCTTCCCTTTTATATTAGAGATCCTATTCCCATCCTTGTCCACCTTAACAATATTCCCATCAGCTCCTATCCCAACCTTTTCCCCTGTACCTTCCAGCTTTATCCAATTCCTATCAGGGAATCCTCCATGACTCGGCATTCCAGCAGGTCCTTGTTTCTTCTGCTGTTTCAACTTACCATATGCTGCACCATATATAGCTGTTGCACCTTTTGCAGCTGCAATTTGCGGCACAGCTAATCCACTTACCAGTGTCTTTGCCATCTTGACTTCTGGAGCCATGAACTCTTTATATCTACTCTTAACCTTATCCAAAAACTCATTAGCCATATCATCCACCTTACGCGAAAGAGTTAACAGCAGAAGAAACAATACTATTCAAGGACGAAAGCGCTGCAGAAGCAGTTCTCGCAAACACATCTGCAGCGGAGGCGAGAGCTTGGATCTTCACATTATCCGCCTGTACCGCTATGGTCCGCCTGTGCTTATACACATCGACAGTTGAGTCCATATTTGCAAGACTGGATTTAAGAACTAAGTTATCTCTCTCAAGCCGGACCCTATAGAAATCCGCCGCAGCACTCATCATCTTCGCCTTAACATCTGTATTCAAAGAGGCAACTCTCGCAGCTGCGTCAGGAGCGGAAGCTATAGCTCGTACATAATCCGCTGCTGCATTCATCGCCATGTTTCTGGAATCTATAGCTTTCCCAACCGCGAACCGTACAGTTTCGATTTCAATCTTCAGTTGCTCAACAGCCTTATTTGTAGAACCTATTCCGTTATTCGCAGCATTTACAAAATCAATCTCTTCCATCTTCTTCAGCATGGAACCGGCGACGATAAAATGCCCTTTCGCGGCATACCCCACTGCAACTCCTGCTTTCAGCTTCCTTCCCTCTGCAGTTCTTCTATCCCTATCCCTCTGCCAGGCTTGATCCTCTATATTCGCATTTATCCCTGTCCCGCCATTTGTTATCGTATTAACCAGCCAAGTCGTAGCCTCGTCAAACGCATCGTTAGATAAAGGGTAATATGTAGTGAAGAAGTTTGCAAGCTGATTCGAAAGGAGTGCGATTAATTTCTCCAACTGTGCTTCATACGTTAGAGTGGAATCAGCAGCGTCAGGGATATCAGGTTCCGTTGCTGTTACCTGGAATCCAGTAGTGGTCGATGGGGGAGCTATGTAAAACCCTATCGACTCATTGATTAAAGAATCCGCTGCATCCTGCGCTTGCTCAGTACTATTAGTCGCAGTAGCAATAGCGTTGGAAATTATATTTTCTATATACGCTTCACTCGACATTACTTAATCCTTCTTGAAATAGTATAGAGTATAAAGGTAATGTCAGAGACATCAAAGTCACTACCTTCGGAGTTAACAAGGGTTAAGTTCCAGTATGTTCCTAGCTTACGCTGGGAAACAGGAACCTTATGTGTTGCAAGGGTTGTGCTAGTTTCTTGAATCTGGTAGATGTTCTCAACTCCATCCGTGTCTATTTTTATGAAAATATCTCCGTCAGAAGAACAGCCAATATAGATACCTCTGGATTTTTTACTAAAGTAGGAACCATACATCGACTTCCCGATTTCAATACAGGAATCTATATCCACCCCGGCGTCATCGGCTCCTTCCAGCTTATAAATCCCATCATCAGCAATTCCAAAATATTCTCCATCCTTTTCAAGAAAGGAGTTAAATCCATAATTATCATACTGCCAACTAGCTCCAGATCCCATCTCAACAACCCATACTCTGGCTGTATCATCAAGTGCTGGCGTACCATCAATAGCAGCGAATACTTCAAAATTAGCGACCATTGGATTACTGAATTGAGCAATGAAACTACCGATTACGGTATACTCAACACTGATAGTCATGGAATTGATCATCCACGCTATCATCTCCCGGCTGGCCGAGTACGAATCAACGAATACACCGGCAGAGTTGAATAGAAAAATATGTTCCTGGACCGGACTATACGTGTTGATGAGGGACATCCTGTTGAAGAACTGTACTTCGCCGGGAGAGAAGTCTACACTACCTATTGACTTTAAGGCAGGAAGGGTGGCAGATAATTCTCCGCCGTCAGTACTTTCCCACGCCTTACCTTGCAGCGGAGAAAATTCGCTGTCATGTTCTCCGATACCGACCGAGATGCCAGTGGCGTAGGTGGTTAGAGCAGGGAGAATGCTGAATGCTACCTGTGGCTCAGCAGGTACATAAAACCCTCCAGATGCTTCCGTGATCAGACCGGGGAGCATGGCGCCGCAATACCCATACCCTGAGTTGTTTACCTCATAAGCCGCGCCGCCAAGGGCAGGAAGGTCAACATTGACATAAGCAATTTCAGGATTGGTCAGTAGATACCCTTTCCCGTTGAAAGAAACTGAACCAAGCGATATGTTCTTCCCAACACGCAGCGACCCCTCACCTTCAAAGAGTACCGCATAATCCCTGATAAATAAGTACCCGGTTCCAAGCATTACACGCTCCCGTATTGGACTGTTCCGTTCGCAAATTCAGCCGATAACACTTTGTCTCCGCTGGAATAGAGATACCCGTAAACGTACAAAGGGATAAATGGCGGAAATAAATTTTCAAGATTACTTGTATAAACCAGAGTTTCCTTTTCAGTTGTGACGACATAGACAATCGAATTGTCCGCTTGCCGGTATATTTTCACTTCCGATAACAGGCTGTGCTCCGCTC
>LCBU01000018.1 GCA_000997405.1 Candidatus Woesebacteria bacterium GW2011_GWA1_41_7
TTTGAAACTTTTTATAACTTGGGTTACAAATTATTACCGATATTATTCAAAAATGAGCCATTACTTTCTAAAATGAAAGTGCAAACATTGACAGATAACTGGTTCTATGACATCAGCAAAGCGAAAAAGGATCTTGGATTTAATCCTAAAGTAAGTTATGATATGGGGATCAGAAAAGTTGTTGATTGGTATTTAAACAATGAATAGCGGAATTACAATTTCTAACAGAAAAGTTTCTTTTGGAGGTATTTCCCTTACGGAGTTCATTGAAAAATATGAAACACCGTTATTTTTATTTAGTGAACAGAGATTAGAAGATAATTATAAAGCCTTGGAGGAGTCCTTTAGGCGCTATTATCCAAAGACCGAAGTTTTCTTCTCCGTCAAAACTAATTTTGAGCTAAGTATTCTAAAAACCCTAAGGAGATTAGGAAGTAAAGCAGAGGCTGCATCAGCATTGGAAGTGATCATTGCAAAAAAAGCCGGATTTGAAGGAAGTGAGATGGTCTTGGATGGTCCTGCCTGGACGGATAATGATATTAAATTCTGTATACAAAAAAATATTAGCACATTTAACGTAGATTCTATTGACGAATTAAGAAGGGTAAATAGACTGGCAAAGGCAATAGGTAAAAAAGTAAAAATCAGTTTCAGAATTTTTCCAGAGATTAGAATGTCTATTTTGAAAAGTTTTATAGAAGGTTATATCTCAAAATTTGGTATCCCATTATCGCAAGCAGTTGAATTATATAAGGAAGCTTTAACAATGGATCATGTAATACCCTGTGCTATATCTACACATATCGGGTCGATGATAACTGATCCTCGCTATTACGAGAAGACCGTCCAACGATTGGTAAAATTAGCAGCTGATTTAAGAGACGAGCTTGGCATTAATATTGAAGCGATTAATATAGGTGGGGGATTTGGAGTTCAGAGTTTAAACTACTATTCAATCCAAAATGTTATTTTAAACAAAGCAGGGATTTCTCAATATAGTAAGGCGGCATCGATTGAGGAGTTTGGTAAAAGGATTGGGCAAAAGTTTGCAAAGGAATTAAAGGAAAATAAATTATCGGAGATTAAGCTAATAGTGGAACCAGGTAGATTTTTAGTATCGGATTCAGGCATTCTTATTACCCGAGTTGTAGCAGTTAAAGACAAATGGATTTTTATTGACGGAGGAATTAATTTAATCCCGGAAAGTATATTTTTTATTCGTAGAGGTTTCCTTATAGCAAACAAGATTGGGCAAGAGGCAAAATACGAATATAATATTGCTGGGCCAACGTTAAACACAGCGGATGTATTAGCAGTAAATCAAAAGCTTCCCAAAATGGAAGTGGGAGATTTAGTAATAGTTTTAGACTCGGGAGCCTATTCTTTGACTAGGTCAAATCAGTTTACAATTCTACGGCCGGATGCATTGTACATTACTAAAGATAAAAAGATTAAGTACCTAAGAAAGAAAGAGCAGCCTGACGATATTTTGAATAAGTTAATCCCCTAAATTACTTATGAAAAGAAAGCAGGAACTCTTCTCCGGTAAAATTTCAACTTATGACAAAAACGACTTTTTTAATAATTGGAAAAATATAAACAAAAATCTTGGTGATCGTTGGGATGCCGTAGTCAAATATAGTCCGCATAAAGACCTAAAAGCTTCGGGATAACAAAAATCATCATAACCACAGATACAACAAGCATTCCGACGACTATGATTACAGGGTAAATAAGTGCGCCTTTTACTTTGCTTCCAAACTCATGTTGTTTTTCCAAATTGTCGGCAAGTCTTAAAAGAACCGCATCCAAAACTCCTCCGACCTCACCGGACTTTACCAATGCAATATATGTCTGTCCAAAAACTCTGGGATGTTTACGTAAAGCGGATGAAAACGACTCACCGGCCTCTACATCCGCAAGTAGTTGGGCAACAATCGCTTGCATGGATTTTTTGGTCTGAGAACGTAATATCAGAAGAGCTTCAGTAATAGGTAAACCCGCATTAATCATTGTGGAGAGCTGTCTTGTGAAGTTGGCCACATCCCCTTCATTAATTTTGTCCTTCATTTTCCTAATGAAAGAAAAAGGGGATTCTATTTTTGGATTTAACGAGATCACAAAAAATCCTTTACCCCTGACCAATTTTGCAGCCCCGTCTATATCTACAGCTTCAACCTCTCCTTTGACAACCCTCCCGGCTCGATCTTTGGCTTTGTAGTTAAATCGCTTCATTTGTGAGTGTTATACACCCCGAACCAGTCTCATTAATTCCTCCGGTCTGAGGGACCAACTTTCCGCTTCCTCCATTGTAACCATCCCATTCTTCACTAGTGCGGCAAGCGATTTCTCGAGTGTCGACATTCCGGTTTCCTGAGAAGTTTCCAGAATACTTTCTATTTGATGTGTTTTACCTTCTCTTATTGCAGTTCTAATAGCAGTAGTACCAAGCATTACCTCATAAGCAACAGCCCGGCCTTTTTGAGTGGCAGCCACAAGTCTTTGAGAGAACACCGCTTCGATAACATTTGATAGTTGAAGACGGACTTGTTTTTGCTGTTCTTCAGGGAACACATCAACAATTCTGTCTATCGATTGAGCTGCTGAGTTGGTGTGTAAGGTTGCAAATACTAAATGTCCTGTTTCTGCGATCGTCAGAGCGGCGGCAATGGTTTCAAAGTCACGCATCTCACCAACCAAAACGACATCCGGATCCTCGCGGAGCACAGAGCGTAGCGCAATGTCCCAGGAGTGAGTATCGCTCCTCATTTCCCTTTGTGAAACAATTGACTTGATCGGATTAAAGACAAACTCGACCGGGTCTTCTATGGTAACAATGTGACAGGCTCTGTTTTTATTTATTTCTTGAAGCATGGTAGCCAAAGTGGTTGATTTTCCGTGTCCTGTCGGACCGGTTACCAAAACCAAACCTTGGCGCAAAGTAGTAAACGAATGGAGTATGGGTGGAAGGCCCAATGTCTCCATCGGAGGAATAAGTAAAGGAATCAACCTGAAAGCTGCTGCGTAGGTATTTTTCTGAGTATATGCATTCACCCTAAATCTGCCTTTATCTGAAAATGAAAGTGAAAAATCCAATTCCTTATTTACATTAAGCCTTTCCAATTGCTCATTGGTTAAAACCTGTCTAAGAAGTTCGCCGATTACATCCGGAGTCAAAACTCCCGCTCCGGGAACTGCTACCAAAACTCCGTCTATTCTAAGCATTGGGGGAATACCCGATATTAAATGTAGATCGCTTGCGTTACTGTCAATTATTGTTTGTAATAATTGTTTTGTTTCCATAATTTATTCTTGTGCAACACGTAGTACCTCTTCTACTGTAGTAATTCCTTCGACAACTTTCAAGTACCCGTCTTGTTTCATTGAAATCATGCCTTCTTCTTTTGCCAACTTGTCAATATCGGCGGCTGAAGATCTCTCTAAAATTAGTTTTCCTATTTTTTCAGTTATCGGCAACACTTCAAAAAGACCAACTCTCCCGTGATACCCCGAACTTCCACATTCGGGATCACCTTTACCTCTGTAAAATTTAACATCTCCTTGAGGTTTCCATAAAGCGCCCAACTCATTTTGAATATCCTGGACCACTTTGGGATCGGGGGAATAGGCCTCCTTGCAATCATCGTGGATTTTTCTTACAACACGTTGAGCCACTATACATGTCATTGATGAAGCAAGTAGGTAAGGTTCGGCACCCATATCAAGAAGGCGGGGTAGGGCACCCGATGCATCATTGGTATGCAGAGTTGAGAAAACCAAATGTCCTGTAAGTGAAGCCTGAATTGCCAAATCAGCCGTTTCCTGGTCACGAATTTCTCCGACCAGAATAATGTTTGGGTCCTGACGGAGAAACGCCCGCAAGCCGTCTGCAAAAGCTAAACCGGCCGCCGGGTTAATCTGTACCTGATTTACTCCGGGAATTTTATACTCAACAGGGTCTTCCAATGTAACTATATTCACTTTTGAAGTGTTAAGTTTTGAGATGACCGAATAAAGTGTTGTGGTTTTACCTGAACCGGTCGGACCACAGATCAAAATAATTCCATGAGGCCTGAGAATCGAATCCTGCAAGTTCTTCAAACCCCTTCCTCTGAGACCCAGTTCCTGCAATTCAGGAACACCTCCGCTTTTTTTCAAAAGTCTCATAACAATTTTCTCGCCCCAAGTGGTCGGTAAGGAAGAAATACGCAAATCCACTTCGGCATCACTTCCTTTGAAATTAAATCTACCGTCTTGGGGAATTCTTTTCTCGTCAATTTTCATTCCGCTTAGAATTTTTATTCTGGAAATAAGCGAATCATGAAGTTCTTTAGGTATGGAAAGCTTTTCCTGCAAAATTCCGTCAATTCTATAGCGAACCCGAGTCGAGCGTTCCTCCGGTTCAATATGAATATCCGAAGCCCTGCTTTTTATAGCAAAATCCAGTATCTGGCTAACCACCTGGGCAATTTTTTCTTCCCTGATAAAACCGCCCCTACTTTTTTCTAATGCTTCCAATTCACGACCATCAACAGCCACATCCTTCATTGCGGCCGTTACCTCCTGAGTAAGTGTGGTCGTATAGCGGGTTTGAATAAAATCTTCAATTTGCTTTGGAATCGCCGCGAAAGGTTTTATATGAAGACCTGTTTTTTGTTCAATAAATTCAATTGCAGAAAGGTCCAAAGGATCGCTCATTGCCAAGGACATGCTCTTATCCCGAACATCAATAAATATCGGAAAAACTTTAAAACGTTCGGCAACTTCCAAGGGGAGTGCCGCCAAGGCTGCCGGCGCGACAGGACTTGCCTGAAGATCTACGAAGGGGATGTTGTAAAGTTGAGATTTTGCCTGAACAAGTTTATCTTCAGACACCATCTGGCCCTTTCTGATTATTTCTTCCTGAGGTGAACCGCTTTGAATTTCTGCAAGTTTTACTTGCTCTGCACGGGCCGAGTCAAGTGCTCCCAAACTGACTAAAACATCGGCCAGTGTGGCCGGAGCTCCGTTAGTTTGGGTTTGGGTAGGTTCAGCAGTGGGCATTTTTTTTAACTAAACACTATTACATTATTACTTAAACTGGCCCTGGTATCAAGATCTTACTTGACCTTCCAGCGTTTATTGACAAAAAGCCAAGCTTCGCATACCTTGTAGCTAATGCATGCATATCTTCTAACGGGGCAGGGAATCAGCGATTATGGTCCGGCAGTATCCAAGTTGGCCAACAAATTAAAGGCAAAAATATTGGAATTTCCCCTTAAAAAAATTGAAGACGTCAGGAATCTCAACAATTTGTTAAGGTTAAGTTTTGATAAACCAACATTAATTTATTGCAATAACATTCACGACGCAGGGGAGGAAGCTTTAAATGCATTCTTAAAAAACCTCGAGGAACCCCAAGAAAATATTTTTTTTGCACTGACTTCCACATCTCCGCGAAGAGTCTTGCCTACAATTGTCTCACGTTGCCAGATAGTAAGAATTAAAAGCGGTGATTCAGAACCGATGGACCAAAATATCGAGGAAATACAAACATTTTTTAAAATGACGACCGGTGAAAAACTTTTTTACATTGACAAAATTAAAGATAGAGCAAGGGCAATAGAATTTGCCGAGAATATGGTCAATTTTATGCATAGAAGCTTACACGAAAATGGTTTAAAATATGATGTCGGACTAAAAAATATCGACCTTGCTTTAAAAACTCTATCTAGACTAAAAGGCAATGGCAATGTAAATTTACAGTTGTCCAATTTTGTAATCAACTATCTTAATTAAAGAAAAATATGGCAAACACAAGCGACTACACAGCAGAACAAATACAGGTCCTTGAGGGACTGGAACCGGTTAGGAAAAGACCCGGAATGTATATCGGTTCAACCGACTCCAGAGGACTTCATGAGTGTCTTAGAGAAATTGTCGATAACTCCGTAGACGAAAGCTTTGCAGGAATATGTAACACGGTATGGGTTACCATGGATACCGACGGTAGTGCAACCATAAGAGATAACGGTCGTGGAATTCCGGTAGAAATTCATAAAAGCGGTGTTTCCGCCCTTGAGTTAACCATGACCAAGCTTCATGCCGGTGGCAAATTCGGAGGAGGAGCTTACAAAGTATCAGGAGGTCTCCACGGAGTCGGTGCGTCTGTCGTCAATGCACTTTCTTCCTATTTTAGAGTAGTCGTTCTGAGAGATAACAAAGCTTACTACCAGGAATACCATCGTGGAAAATCTGTTAAGAAAGTTTCCGAAACCACCCAAGAGGAGCTTGATAAATGGTTCCCTAAAGAGTGGGGGATCAAATTGGGTAAAAGCCAAACGGGTACTATTACTACATTTATCCCGGACAAGGACATATTTGGGGATATTGTTTTGGAAAATAACAAAGTTAAAAACCTTCTTCGTGACCGCGCCTACCTTATAGCCGGCCTAAACTTTCACTTTTCCGACAATAATGACGGGGATGAGGCTACCTTTTATTTTGAAGGCGGAATAAAGTCCCTTGTTGCACACAGCAACCGCGGTAAAAACGTACTGACAAATACGGTTTATATCTCAAAATCAGACGAAAACATCTCTTGCGAAGCTGCTTTGCAATATTCGGATTCGTTTAACGAAAACGTAAAAGGTTATGTAAACGGAATTTACACAACAGACGGAGGTACTCATGTCACAGGTTTCAGAATTGCTTTGACCCGTTCCATTACAGACTATTACAAACGCACGTTAAACGGCAACGGAAAAAACGGAAACGGTAAGGACGAGGCCGGCTTTACCGGAGATGATATGAAAGAAGGTTTGACTGCAATAATTTACGTTAAGATGCCTTCGGAGACACTTCAATTTGAAAGCCAGACAAAAGCAAAATTAAATAACCCTGAAATTCAAGGCTTTGTGGCAGCAGCGGGTAAAGAAGGACTTGATACCTATTTTGAAGAACACCCCCAGGATGCCAGGAAAATTGTTGAAAAAGTTATGCTTGCAGCCAGGGCACGCCTCGCGGCCCGGGCAGCAAAGGATGCAGTACTTCGCAAAGGAGCTCTTGAAGGCGCCAGCCTTCCCGGAAAACTGGCGGATTGTCAGAGCAGTGATGCCGAAATTTCAGAACTATATATAGTAGAGGGTGACTCCGCAGGCGGAAGCGCCAAACAGGGAAGAGACAGGCGTCATCAAGCTATACTGCCTCTGGGCGGAAAAATTTTAAATACAGAACGAGCCCAACTCGACAAAATCGTTAAATTCGAAGAGATTAAAGATCTTATTATTGCGCTCGGCGCGGGGATTGGCGACTCATTAAATTATGACAAACTCAGGTACCACAGGGTTATTATTATGACTGATGCGGACGTTGACGGAGCACATATCAAAACCTTGCTTTTAACTTTCTTCTATAGACAAATGCCGGAACTCATTAGCCGCGGATACCTTTACATTGCCCTTCCGCCTCTCTTTAGGGTCCAGATCGGAAAAGAAGTCACTTATGCATATGACGAAGCGGAGCGGGATAGTATTATCGCCCAGCACAAAGATTCAAAAGCAACTATACAGCGTTACAAAGGTTTGGGAGAAATGAATCCTACACAGCTCTGGGAAACAACAATGGATCCCACAAAACGAACCCTTAAAAGAGTGGGTGTTGATGATGCTGAAGTCGCCAGTAATATGTTTGAGATGTTGATGGGAGAAGAAGTTCCACCAAGAAAGAAGTACATACAAACTCACGCCAAGCTGGCTAATTTGGACATATAATCACTTCTAAATATTTAGACAGCAAAAATTAAAGGTCGTAATTAATAAAATTTAATTATTACTTCTTATCTGCTCATTGAAGTAGCAGCCAACACAAAAACGAGAATAGCTAAAACTATTAATAGGATACTGAGCTTATTATCTACTTTTTTACTTAAGACTTGTTTCTTGGCAGATTTTCTGACACCGGTAGCTTTTTTGACAGTTTTTTTAGCTTTTTTAGACTTCGCCATTGATGATCACCTCCAAACCTTATACCAGTATTGCCCGCCGGCAAAGTTTGTGTCAAGGGGAATCGGGGATTTTAAGAAAGTAATAAATGCGTTTTTTAAAGTCACCGCGCCTGTAGGAGGGGAGTAAGGCGTCCTCGTAGGTACATTGGTGATCAATTATTATTTTCTTAGCTTTGAGACCGGATTCAATTAACTGTTCTTTTGCAACCATAGCAAGGTCTAAAAAAAGTCTATTCTCAATACTTTTTATGGCCTTCGGATATCCCGGAAAAAAAACGGCTACATCGCTTTT
>LCBU01000019.1 GCA_000997405.1 Candidatus Woesebacteria bacterium GW2011_GWA1_41_7
ATTCTAATTATCTCCAAAAGATCATCTGAGGGTTTTTGTGAGTTTTTAATGTCTGTTAATTTCCTGTTAATAAATATCGCTACTACAAGTAGTGCCGCTAATACTATAATGAGTGTAACAAGCGCATCCATGAGTCAATTCTACACTGAAATGGCAAACTTTTATAAATGAGAAAAAACAAAAGAAAAGAACAAGTCCTTAAACGTAAAAATTTCCTTCCTACCCTACTTTTAACCGTTCTCTTTTGGGTACTTCTGGGTTTACTCGTTTACTTTGTTGACCCTAAAACTTTTGCCGCTACTCCGCTCTTTTTTGTAATACTTTTTGTTACTTTTCTATTTACTTTTTCCCTCCTTTTTGCCAATTCAAGACGGGGTCTTATATCCTCAATATCGCTCACTTTATTTTCAATACTCTTGTTTTTGGGTGTAGGTAATTTATTAAACTTGGCTTTAATACTTGCAATCGGTACCTGTACCGAGATATATTTCAGTCTTAGATGAACCCATCACTTAAAAAACAACTTCTCAAGACTTTCATCCAAATGCTGGCTGATCTTGAAAACAAAAAGGAAATTGAGAGCTTCATGGTTGATTTTTTCGATGAACAGGAAATTGAAAAATATATAAAAAGGATTGCTACCAGTTATTGGCTTAAAAAAGGCAGAGATGAAGAAAACATTAAAAGAAACCTAATGGCTACCTCAGAAGAAATAACTGAAGCCAGAAAATCACTTAGTAAGGCGGGTATCAAGCTCGCTATTAAAAAAATGGAGGCTGAAGAGTGGGCAAATGTTTGGGCTGAAAAGATTAAAGGGATTGCTAAAAAGTAATCCTCCAAACCCCGCATACTGGCTTCGCAGACCCTCAAGCTGTAAAATACGGATATGAACGGGAAATACTACCTGACCACTACACTGCCATACGTAAATGCCGAGCCTCATATTGGCTTTGCTTTGGAAATTGTTCAGGCAGACGCTTTGGCTCGGTTTCATAAGCTTTTGGGCGAAGAGGTTATTTTTAACTTCGGGACGGATGAACATGGCCAGAAAATCTATCAAAAAGCCCTCGATGAAAACCGTGACCCCCAGGAATATAGCGACGAGTATGCAGCTAAATTTGACGCCTTGAAGCATGCTTTGAATTTAAGTTATAACCGCTTTATCAGAACCACCGACCAGCACCACATCAAGGCCGCCCAGGAATTTTGGAAATTATGCGACAAAAATGGTGATATTTACAAAAAACTTTATAAAACCAAATACTGCGTCGGCTGTGAACTGGAAAAAACAGACTCGGAACTCGTTGATGGGCATTGCCCTCTCCACCCCAACCGTGATCTTGAAATAATCGAGGAGGAGAATTATTTCTTCAGGTTTTCAAAATATCAAAAACCGCTTCTGGATTTCTACGAAAAAAATCCGCATTTTGTCGTTCCTCAAGGCAAATTTAAAGAAATTAAAACTTTTGTCAAAGAAGGCTTACAGGATTTCTCCATTTCCCGTCTTAAATCCAAGATGCCCTGGGGAATTCCTGTTCCGGAAGATCCGGATCAAGTGATGTATGTTTGGTTTGACGCTCTTATCAATTACATTTCCACCCTCGGTTGGCCGGAAAACCAAGAAAATTTCAAAAATTTCTGGCCGGGACATCAAGTAGCCGGAAAGGATAACCTAAGACAGCAAACTGCTATTTGGCAGGCTATGCTTGCATCCGCCGGGCTTCCATTTTCCAAACAGGTTTTTATTCATGGATTTATTACGGTTAACGGACAAAAAATAAGCAAAAGTCTGGGGAACACAATTAACCCAATCGAGGTTGCCCAAAAGTACGGAACAGATGCTCTCCGCTACTATCTTTTGGCTAAAATAAATCCTACTGAAGATTCTGATTTTACTTTTGAAAAATTTGAGGAGGTTTATAACGGCGAGCTTGCCAATGGCTTGGGGAATCTTGTTTCCAGAATTGCCAAACTTTGCGAAAGAGAGGGCCTGGGAGGTTTTGAAAGTTACACCACGACATCTTTTGATGTAATTGAGCCTAATCTGCAAAACTATCAATTTGATACCGCAATGTTTAATCTCTGGTCCCAAATTAAAACTATCGATGGGCTGATAAACAAAGACGAACCATGGAAAATTACCAATAAAAACGAACTAAAGGAAAAATTAGATATTTACGTAGCAAAGTTACTCGACCTTGTTCACAATCTAAAGCCTTTTCTACCCGAGACAGCCGAAAAAATTGAAAACCAGTTTAAGGGACCGAAAATAGTATCCGGCAGTCCTTTGTTCCCCCGCCTAAGTTAACAATGCGAAATTTCATTGAAAAACACGATAAACAAATACAGCGCCTTTTGGAAATTCTCCCCGGGTTTGTATCTTGGAATCTAATTCTTTTCCCATATTGGGGAATTTTTGTGATGCCAAATGTTGTAGCTTTCTATGTTCTCGCTTTTATCATCTACTGGTTTTATCAGTCATTTCAGATCGCAGTTAATGCTATCGTTTCTAATACTAGAATACAGGCGGCAAAAATTTACGACTGGATGGGCGACGTAAAGGGTTTCCCAGACTGGAAAAAAGTAAAACACGTTGTCATCATTCCCACCTATAAAGAACCTCTTCACATTCTTGAAAGGACGCTCGACTCACTTGCAAAACAGGAACTTCCAACCAGTCAGATTATCCCAGTTCTTGCAATGGAGGAAAAAGAGCCGGCTGCTGATCGTGACGCGAAGTGGAAAAGCCTCGAGAAAAGATACAAAAATGTTTTTGGACATTTTTTCAGAACCGTACACAAATTGGAACAGGGTGAGGTTGTCGGCAAGGCTTCAAATGAAAAATATGCAGCCGTCTGGATGAAGAAAAATTACATCGATGCCAATAAACTTAACATTGACTACTTTACGGTGACATCCTGCGATGCTGACCATAAATTTCATTCTAAGCATTTCGCCTGTCTGACCTATAAATTTTTGGACGACCCTAACCGCTATAAAATGTTTTGGCAACCGTCGGTGATGTTTTACAACAACATCTGGGAAATTCCTGCCATATCGCGTGTTTCCAACACTTTAATGTCTATCAACAACCTCTCCCAGCTTGTCCGTAAAGATAAACTAATTAATACCCAAAATTACGCCCTCTCTTTTAAACTACTTGACTCGGTCGGATACTGGGATGCGGACAAAATCCCCGAGGACTGGGGAATATTTTTTAAGGCTTTTTATAAAAGCGGTGGTGGAGTGGAAGTTGAGCCGATTTACCTTCCCCTATTCGCTGACGCGGCCCAATCAGAATCGTTTTGGAAAACTATTAAAAACCAATATCAGCAGCTTCAAAGATGGGCTTGGGGGGTAAGCGATGACCCTTGGATCATTAAAAGTTATTTCCTGACCAGAAACGTTCCTTTTTGGGACAAGACAATGAGATTGATTCAGGTTCTCTGGTCGCATTTTCTATGGCCAGTTAACTGGTTTATCATTTCTGTCGGTCTGACCATCCCCACACTTCTTAACCCTGCATTCGGAAGGACGGCACTTGGTTACACAATACCCAAACTCTCATCTTTGATACTGACTTTAGCACTCGTATTTTTAATGATCATGGTAATTATCGATAATATTCAAAAACCACCAAGGCCAAAAAATGTGTCCCTTATAAGAAAAATACTTACTCCATTTGAATTTATATTAATGCCGATCGCCGGTTTTATCTTTACCGCCTTACCGGGTCTTGATGCTCACACAAGACTGATGCTGGGAAAATATATAGAGTATAAAGTCACTGAAAAAGTATAATTTATGACTTTTTTCTATATGGACTTAGTTTGCTTTGTTACTCAAAAACACTTTTTCGTAAGTCGCAAACTGTGCCATAGAGTATAAAGTCACTGAAAAGGTTTAATTATTTTTGTAGTATTCGATCGTTTTTTTGAGGCCCTCTTCCAATTTTGTTTTGGGTTCCCAATTAAGTACTGTATTTGCTTTTGTTATGTCAGGCTTTCTCCTCATGGGATCGTTCTCTCTAAATTCACCGCTATAAAGAATTTCCGATTCACCCCCGGCAATCCTTGCTACCAATTCCGCCAGATCTTTAATTGTGAACTCGTCCGGGTTTCCCAAATTGAATACTTCCCCGGAAGTCCCTTCCGTAAACATTGCTTTGATAAGTCCATCGACCAAATCGTCAACATAGCAAAAAGATCTGGTTTGGCTACCGTCTCCATCAATTTTAAAAGGAGTGCCGTTTAGTGCATCCATAATAAAATTGGAAACTACTCTTCCGTCATCTTTTTTCATCCTTGGGCCGTAAGTATTAAATATTCTGACTATTCTTGCATCAATATCGTGTTTTCGTATATAAACATATGTAGCAGTTTCTGCAAATCTTTTACTTTCATCGTAACAGGACCTGGGTCCAAAAGTATTTACGTTTCCAAAATAAGTCTCCTTTTGAGGATGTTCCAGAGGGTCTCCGTAAATTTCCGATGTTGATGCTATTAGAAGCTTTGACCCTGTTTCCTTCGCAAGTTTTAGTATATTTAAAGTACCCATAGAATTGGCAAGAAGTGTTTCTTCTGGATAATTTTGATAATCAATTGGTGACGCTGGAGAAGCAAGATGAAAAACAAAGTCAAACGACCGACTTGATAGATTTAAGGGCTTGGCAACATCCGCTTCCACAAAAACAAAGTTGGGCTTACCCAGCAGGTGTTCGATGTTATTTTTCGAACTGGTCAGAAAATTATCCAGACAGGTAACCTTATAACCAAGGTCCATTAATTTTTCGCAAAGATGACTACCAATAAAGCCTGCACCACCGGTTACTAATACATTTTGCATATACGGAAATTATACCTTAAACTGTATATGTTATGAAGGCATTCTGGCTAAAGCTTCACAAGATCGGAGACTTTCTCCACCTTCCGGATATCCCAACCTGGCTTCTTGTAATTCTATCTTTAGTGTTCATTCTAAGAGTCCCCTCCTTTTTTGAGCCCTACTATTACGGGGACGAGATGATTTATATGACACTGGGCCAAGGGGTAAACCAGGGAATGACACTTTACCAGGGCGTTCACGATAACAAGCCTCCCCTTCTTTATTTGACCGCTGCTTTAAGCGGAAACTTATTCTGGTTCAAGGTTATTTTGACTTTCTGGAGTTTGATAACTATTTTCCTATTCTATAAATTAACTAAGGTAATTTTAAATGGTAATGAAAAGGCCCAAAAACTTTCCACGTTAATTTTTGCACTTTTAACCACCCTTCCTCTTCTTGAAGGTTTAACGATTAATTCCGAGCTATTTATGATTTTCTTTACCATAACAGCATTCTTGATTCTTTTAAAAGGAGGTCCGACACCGGGAAAGGTTTATCTTTCCGGGGTTCTTTTGGGATTGGGGGCACTTTTCAAAATACCCGCGGCTTTTGATGCGCCAATTATCGTTCTCTATTGGATTATTACCGACGGATTTAAAAATTGGAGAAATATTCTCAAAAACACTTTCATACTCGGTCTGGGTTTTGTCTCCCCAATAATCATAACTATGGTTTGGTACTTTTTTAAAGGAGCGCTTCCGGAATACATTAAGGCTGCTTTCATGCAAAACGTCGGGTATTTGAGCAGCTTTAGACCCGGGGATGTCCAAAAATCATTCATCGTCAGAAATGCTCCCCTACTAATTCGTGGACTCGTGGTTTTAATAGGTTCTTCTGTTCTTTTTATATTTAGGCGTAAACTTTCAAAGAACTTTGTACTTTTAACCTTGTGGATTTTATTAACTCTTTTTGCAATCACGCTCTCGGAACGACCTTACCCACATTATTTGATTCAGGCGGTTGCTCCGGTTTCAATACTTCTTTCCATACTCTTTGCCGAAAAAAGTATCGAGCAATCTTTGGCGGTTTTTCCGCTGGCGTTATTTTTATTCGTACCTGTTTATTATAAATTCTGGGTTTATCCAACAACTTCATACTATGCCCAATTTATAAATTTTGTTACACAAAAAACAACTAAGGAAGAATATTTTGATGGGTTTTCCAGCACAACAAACAGGAATTACAAAATCGCTGAGTTTTTATCTAAATCAAGCAATCAGAAAGACCGTGTTTTTATGTGGAGTCCTGACTCCGCAGCGGTATATGCGCTTTCAAAACGTTTACCCCCAATTAAGTATGTAGCGGATTATCATATAAACGATTATTCGAGTAAGGAAATCGAAGCTAAAAATATTGCGTCCACCCTTCCAAAATTTATAATTCTAAGCAGTTCTTATCCTTTTCCGGAACTTGGCCAGCTTCTTAAAAGTAGCTATCTACTGGTTAACCAGATAGAGGATGCCAATATCTATTCCCGAATCGATTTTGCTCCCACAAAATAGATATCGTACAATATAGAAAATATTTCAGAAAATCGTAGGCTCTCGATCGTTAGGACCAAGAACTGAATATAAATTTAATAACATGTGGTGGAAAAAAGTAGCATTTAGAAATTACTTCCTGGCTGCCTTCCTGTTGGCTATTTTTACCATTTTGATAGTTTTTGTAATCATGAATTTTTTACCCCCCCTCATTCCCCTTTTCTATGGGAAGCCAACAGGTTCCGAACAACTGACCCCAACTTGGTTTATTTTCGTAGTTCCGGGAGTGTCTATTTTAATCACCGCCGCTAATCTTTTCGTAAACATCTCCACCAAAGACGAGTTTATTAGAAAAATTGTTGCCGTTTCATCGCTGATTATTTCGATAATGGCAAGCACTACCGTGGCCAAAATTATTATGTTGGTTGGGTTTTTCTAATATGAACAATCTACGAAATATATTTTTACTTCCATGGATAATCTCGGCAACCATTGCGTTTCTGACAACACCCCTGGTTATTAAGTTTGCCAAGAAAATCGGAATTATTGATGACCCGGCCAAAAATAAACACCCAAAGGTAATTCATACCTATCCCGTTCCCCGGGGAGGAGGTATTCCTATCTTTATAGCCCTTCTTGCAGCCAGTCTTATATTTTTGCCTATAGATAAACACCTAATCGGAATATTGATAGGGGCAACTATTTTGGTGGTTTTGGGTGTGCTTGATGACAAATACAACATCAACCCTTATTTGAGACTCGCAATCGGTTTTGTTGCAGCAGCTGCACCCATTGCCGCGGGCATTGGAATATCATTCATTTCAAACCCCATGGGTGGAATTATAAATTTGAATCAGCCTCAAATAAGCTTCGAGTTATTTGGAGAAACACGTAGTATTTGGGTCGCTTCAGACATTTTTGCAATTCTTTGGATCACCTTCTTGATGAACATCGTCAACATGGGAGCAAAAGGGGTTGATGGACAATTAAGTGGAGTTACTGTCATTGCTGCTCTTTCAATAGCGTTTTTATCTTTAAGATTTTCTGCAGACATTACCCAATGGTCAGTAATAATTCTGGCCGCAATTACGGCGGGGGCGTATTTTGGTTTTTTGCCATGGCACATCTTCCCTCAAAAAATAATGCCAGGGTATAGTGGAAGCACGTTGGCCGGGTACCTATTGGCAGTTCTATCTATTCTTTCAACAACAAAGGTTGGCACATTGATTGTTGTTCTTGGAGTTCCCTTAATTGATACTGGCTACACGATCATTAGGCGCATTCTTAACCACAAGTCTCCCGTGTGGGGGGATCGTGGGCATCTACACCATAGACTACTTGATGCCGGACTAAGTAAGACTCAGGTTGCCATCTTTTATTGGACGGTAACGGCAATTCTGGGGTTTTTGGCACTTAATTTACATACAAACCCAAAAAGACCAACAATCAAAAGGATCGTTAATCGCTGCAGCAATAAAAGTTGCCAGACCCATTCATTGGACAAAGAACTTTTCCGTTTTTGCAGCGATATTCCTGTCAGGGTATCTTTTCGACAAATTTTCCCTAAATAAAACTATTTGGGCGTTTATCGCCTTTTGTTTTATAACTTCGGCAACATATATCATTAACGATATTTTTGACAGGAACTCGGATCGGCTTCATCCTGTAAAAAGATTCAGGCCAATTGCTTCAGGGTCGCTTCCCATACCTCTTGCTATTTTTGAAGTTATAGCTCTGATATTTTGTGCTATTGTGGTCACTTCGGTTGGGAATTTAGATCCGATATTTTTGACATTAATCATGATTTATTTAGTGATTCAGTTTTTCTATAGCTTATGGTTAAAAAATATAGCAATCTTGGACATAATTATTATCGCTGCAGGATTTGTTCTAAGAGTTTATGCAGGAGCGTTTGTAATTAACGCCCATCTGTCAGTCTGGTTTCTCCTATGTGTGATCTCGGTTGCTCTTTTTCTGGCATCGGGAAAGAGAAGGGCCGAACTTAATGTTATTCAAAATGTTGATGGTCTGACCAGAAAAAGTCTGGGGTCCTACCACAAAGATTTGTTAAATTCCTATGTGACTATGTTTGGAAATGCTTCCTGGATGTCCTGGTCACTTTTTACATTTTTTGAAAGTCCGCGAACATCCACACCTTTCTGGTTGGTTCTGGCAGAACTATCAAATACAACAGCGATTGGTAAACTTCTGATGTTAACCATACCCGTAACCATTTTTGGAATCATGAGATACGAGTCGCTCATCTTCCAGGGAAAAAGTGAGACACCGGAGAGACTCCTCCTTACAGACAAAGCCTTAGTTATTGCCGTCGCTCTTTGGGTAATCCTTGTCTATTGGATTTTATACAGTGGAATTTCAGTAATCCAATAATCACCTTACTTCTGCACTCACAGTAGCATAGCTCCCCGAAATCCACCCAGCAATTCCCGAAGGCAAACCTGATTTTGACGCTTCGTATTGAATTTCAATCCAACCTGTTGACACATCTGTATCAAGATAAGGGAATGTCTCCCCCGGTTTTACCTGAGCAATCTCCTCACCGGCAGATCCGGGTTCTGAACGAACTCTCAAATATCCGGTTGGCGTATCTAAAATTGTTACAACATTCATCTTAATCTTTTGAGAATCACTATTGGATGGGTTTTCTTGAATGTTACCCTGTCCCAACTTGACGTAGAAGGTTAATCTATAGCCAACTAGCGTGTTTACAGTCATGGAAAAATCTGAATATTCGGGAGATTTTACAGTAACCGTATGCTTTGCGGGTGCTATTGCCGAAATGTCATAAGTTGAAAACCCCCTGGAAACACCATCCACTAAAACCTGGGCATTGGTGGGCTGAGAAATTACTACTAAACTCGCAGTTTGGGCTTTAGTTTTCTGAAAAGAGATAATGTATCCGGAAGAGTTGTCTTCACTTGTTCCGAAATTTCTACCCACTATGGTTTCTATTCCGGGTTCTAAAGTGATCGAAGTTTCAAAAGGAACAAGACTTTCACCAGACCCCTTTGGAACAAGTCTTAGAATCATTGTTCCTGCTTTGAAAGAGTCATTGTAGGGGGTTTCCCCCACCAAAGATCCGTTTATAAAAACCGAGGAATTAGGAGTAGTTTCAATCCTAATTCCGCCCGGTTTTGGACTAAATTTACCAGCCAGGAAAAAGGCTACCCCCGTCAATATCAGTAAGGAAAGTATGACAATAAACGTAGTTTTTAGGCCCTTCATTGTGTCCGAGTGTAACACATGGAAAGCAGTGCTTGCCATGGGGTTAAACAAGTTTGCCACAGGCATGGTAAAATACGTTTGTTGGCCACGTGGTGAAGAGGAAACACGGCTGTCTGCAAAACAGCTATGCACCAGTTCGATTCTGGTCGTGGCCTCTAATATTTATGAACGCCCAAACTTGACATTTGGGCTTTTCATAGTATAAGATAGCGACTCGTCCCGCACTAAGCGGGATTTTTTGTGCCTGCCCCCAATTGGTTGGTATGAATAAACACCAAATTATTATGGTGTTGCTGCGCCGAAATCGGACAATCTAGTGCCAGGATCTAATGGCACATTATGAGAAAAATTAGAATCGACCTCCAACTTGACGTAAAACTGGTCAAGAGGCGAAAACCTCTGTTGGATGAGCCTATTCTGCCAACTCCTTCTATTGTTAGAAGAAAATACAGAAAGGGCACCTTTGCTGCCAGATTTGTCAGATACCTCGTTGACCATAAAAACACAAAGGGTGTTTTTGCGGGAGTATTTGCTTTTGTTGCAATCACAGCCATATTTATCCCCCAAGCTTCCAGCGCCGAGGCAGAAGGTGTTGCCAATGTGATTATTGAAAGCCAAACAAATCTCGCCACAGAAAAAGGGATGGAATATCCGGTTGAGGTTATTCGTATTAACCAAAACTATGCCTTTTTTCATCAAGGTCTTGATTTGGGTGGAAAAACCGGGGATATCATTACCCCAATTATGCCAGGAGTTGTAGCCTACGCCGGTTGGGATAGGTCGGGGTATGGGAATTTAGTAGTACTTGAGCACAAAAACGGAATCGACTCATATTACGCCCATTTATCAAAAATAACCGTTAAAACCGGACAAGCGGTTGATACCAATGTTGTTGTCGGACTTATGGGTGCAACCGGACGTGCTACCGGTACACATTTACATCTCGAGATTCACCAAAACGGAGTTTCCTTAAGTCCCTTGACTGTTTTATCTAAATAAACCTTCTGCTTTTAGAAGAACATACTTATTGTGAACATGCTCCATATTTTGGATCGCTTCCTCAAAACTCATTTGATGTAAATTACACTTTTCGGGCTCTTTATTTACAATTTCACCCTGATAGGATTTTATTAAATATGCATCAACCAGGAACGTGTTTCCGTGCATAGATACATTCTTAAACGTGTCGATGTGCAATATTTCTGTTGGAACGATTCCCTGTTCTTCCCAAAGCTCCCTCACCAGGGCATCTTCCGATTTTTCATTTTCATTAATATGTCCCGCAGGTATCATGAAAGATCCGTAATAGACTGAGTTTTTTCTGGTTCTCTCCTCAATTATAAATTTATTATTTGAAGAGTTGTAAACGAGAAACATTACCACCCTGTCTTGGGGATTTAACCTCTCCGATTCTTTTTCGGTCAACATTTGTGCGATGATGACATAAAGCCGGTTAGTTTTCAAGACTACGCCACAGATACCAACTTGCTACCGTTCTATAAGGTGCCCAATTTTTATGCGCAAATTTAAAAGATTTTTCTTTATCAAACATTTTACCGGTGACTTTTTCAAAGCCTTTTTTAACCCCAAGGTCATCGACCGGAAAAATATCCGGGCGGGCCAAAGAAAACATTAAAAACATCTCGGCTGTCCATCGGCCAATTCCTTTTACTACAATAAGCTTTCCGATTACTTCTTCGTCGGTTAATTTATACAGTTTTTTCAAATCCAACTCCCCACTTTTGGTTCTACTCGCCAAATCCTTGATGTATCTGATTTTTGCAAACGAAAGACCTGCTTTTCTTAACTTTTCTTCACTCAACTTTAAAATTATTTCCGGATTAATGTCTCCGTCACACAAATCCCTCACTCTCCCAAAAATGGTTGACGCCGCCTTACCCGAAAGCTGTTGATTGGCAATTGATTCAAGGAGATCCACAAAATATCTGAATTTCATGCTTTTCTTAATGGTGCAGCTTCCACACTTTTTGACTAACGGAGACAAATATTTATCTTTTAGGAGAAATTTTTCAGCCTCTTCCCACATCAGAAATTTTATTATATTCTACTGTTACACAAAATGGGTAAAGAAAAACTTAGAGAACTGTTCGGTAACATTGGTGACACAGTTCCCGAACTTAAAAGTATGTTTGGCGATACATATCTGGATTCGCCGGACAAAACAAGGGATGGGGTCTGGCCTGAACTAAATGCCATAGGAGCCTGCAAAATCAACTATTTGATAGATAATGCCGCAAAGGAAGCAGTGGAAACGGACTGTCGTTTTAATCAAACTACTGTTTTAGTATTCCTAAACGGGTATATCACCGGTCAAGACTTGGTATCTATAAACGATTGGTGGGCGGTGATCAAGCATATGGACAAGTGTGTTTCAAATAAATGCAAGGTGTTATATGAAATTGCCTGCGAGGACAAATATTTAACCCCAGAACAAATATTTGAAACTTATGGGGAAATAATAGAAAAATTCAAAATCGAGGATTAGCTTAGTAATCCATACCTCCCATTCCGCCAGACGGCACCATGGGTTCTTTCTTCTCTTCGGGTATGTCTGTGACAAGTCCTTCTGTAGTCAAAACCATCATGGCCACACTGGCTGCATTCTGAAGCGCGCTTCTTGAAACTTTAACCGGATCAATTATGCCCATTTTAAGCATCGATCCAAATTCTCCGGTTAGTGCATTAAATCCGTAACCAACGTCGTTTTTCGCCAACACCTTCTTTAGCACTTCTTCGCCGTCTTCACCCGCGTTTTTAGCGAGCCATTTAATCGGTTCCTTAAGTGCTTCTTTGATAATATCCACTCCAATCTGCTCGTCACCCTTTTCTACCTTAACTTCTTTTACCACAGCACTTGCCCTTAAAAAAGCTGTCTCACCACCCGGAACGATACCCTCTTCAATCGCAGCTTTTGTTGCCCCAACTGCATCTTTGACTCTCTCTTTTTTATCGTTTAATTCAACCTCCGTTGCCGCTCCAACATTTATTTGCGCTACTCCTCCGGCAAGTTTGGCGAGACGCTCTTCAAACTTTTCTTTATCGAAATCGCTATCGGATGATCCTATTTGCTTTTTAATAGAAGCAATTCTTGCATCAATGGCCGCCTTCTCCCCTTTTCCTCCGATAATTCTGGCATTATCTTTGTCTGCCCAAACTTTATCTGCACGTCCAAGGTCGGTTACCTCAACCGATTCAAAAGTTCGTCCTGTATCGGCGGAGATTACTGTTCCGCCCGTAAGAACTGCTACGTCGTCCAGCATTTCTTTTCTCCTATCACCGAAGCCCGGGGCTTTAATTGCTAAAACATTAAAAGCTCCTCTTAATTTATTTACAACCAAAGTTGTGAGGGCCTCGGCTTCAATCTCATCAGCTATAATCACTAAATTTTTAGAAACCTTAACAAATTTTTCAAGGAAAGGAAGTATTTCCTGAATTGAAGAAACTTTCTTATCGGTTAAAAGAATTCCATTCCCTCTTTGTATTCAATATCGATTGTAAGCCCTTTTCCTTCTTCAACCGTCACAACACCGTCGCGACCGACTTTATCCAATGCCTCCGCTATTTTATTTCCGATTATTTCATCACCTGCAGAAATTGTCGCCACCTGGGCAATCTCTTCCCGACCTTTTATGGGTTTTGCCATTTTCTTTAATTCAGCAGTTACCGCCTCAACAGCCTTCTCAATTCCGCGTTTCACTATCATAGGGTTAGCACCGGAATTAATTTTTTCCATACCTTTTTGGGTTATAACTTGAGCCAATAGTGTAGATGTTGTGGTTCCGTCCCCCGCATTGTCGTTAGTTTTACTGGCCGCCTCTTTTACAAGCTGAGCACCCATGTTTTCAAACGGATCCGGAAGGTCAATCTCTTTGGCTACAGTTACGCCGTCGTGGACTATGTTTGGAGCTCCCCATTTTTTGTCCAAAGCGATATTTCGGCCTTTAGGCCCGAGGGTTGTAACAACCGCTTTAGCTACGGTATCAATTCCTTTGAGTAGGGATTGTCTTGCTTCGCTGCCAAATTTTAATTGTTTTGCCATATATGGTTTATTAATTGATAAATATTTAGGCTTCTGTGGCTAAAATATCCTCAAATTTCACAAACAGATAGTCTTTTCCTCCAATTTTAACTTCGTTTCCTCCCCATTTCTTATAAAACACAACTTCGTTAATTTTTGCGGGAGATTCTATTTTTTGTCCATCTTGAAAAGCAGATGGACCGACAGCGATGATTTTTCCTTTTTGCGGTTTTTCGGAAGAATTTTCCGGAAGATAAATTCCAGATGAAGTTTTGGTTTCTGCCTCTAATGGCTCAATTAAAATATATCCCGGGCTTGGCCTTAAATTAAGTTTTGTCATTTCAGATCTTTATTTTAAAAACAAATCAAAGGTTGTCAACTAGTAAATTAGCATTCCAACCTTCTGAGTGCTATTTTACGAATTTGCTCACTGCTTGTCAATTGCCAATTTACCGAGAATATCCTTACTTAAATTGTTTGGATGAAAAATGGCGCGGGTCGGATTTATCACTTCTCTTGTAATTTTGTCTTTCATATAAAAGTATTGTATTTTGTAGGCAATTTGTTCTATTAGGTTTAGGTTTCTTAATTTCGTATATGATGTATTAATCTTAATAATCCGTTTTTTGTCAACTGCGTTGGGCCAATAATCTAAAGCCCATATATTTTCAATTAAAAAACTTTCAAAAGTATGTTTCTTATTGATAAGAGGAATAATTTGCAAAATTTCATGGGCCGTATATAAATTTCTTTCCCTATTGCCCCACTTAAGATCGCTCTCATCAAGCCAGATATTTAAACAAAGTCTGTCCTTCTGCTTCAGATTCCTGGGAATTCTTAGACGGTAACCCAAAAGATTAAGCATCATATAAACAATCATTCTTGTGGTCCAAAGGCTTCCTTTTTTGGTGATGATAATAAGATCTATATCACTCCCCCTTTCTGCGTTGTCCATAGCTACAGATCCGCTTAAACCGATCATCTTTATTGCCGGAATCAGTGAAAGAAATTTGGCGGCCTTTTCGGCAATTTTGATTTTCTTTTGAGAAAACCTATGTCTGATTGCCCGTTTGTAAATAAGTCCCGCACTTCCGTCAACAAAATAATAACCATTCTTGTAACCAACTTTTGCTGAAATATCCGGTGGGTTTTTAGATGTCCATTTGGCAAGCTCTGAAAATGTTAATGGATACTCAAAAATATTGTGATAAAAAATAGAAAATACGTCCGAAGATTCTAGGTCTTTTTTTAGCAGATTTTTCTTAGAACCCGAGGTAAAATCGTGCGATGCTTGCATTATCTTACTGAAATTCCGTACTGCGCCAGCACTTGAGCAACGCCTTGGGCAACGGTTTCAAGAGCCTCAGATGCGGATTTCTCACCATCGGCCACTGCATTAACGGCGTCTCCAAAATAATTGGAAATTAGTGTGTTTATTCCTGTAGCGCCATCAAACGTGCGGCTTACGAGATACCAACTTCTCGCCCCGGGTGCTTGCGCAATAATAGAGCCAATAATAGGATGGTCAATTAAAAGCGATGCCATATCAGTTCTCGGATATGCCTCTCCTAAATTTCTAACTGCAGACTCATTCTGATAAAGTTTTTGTAGAGAATCAGCTGATGCCATATAACTTAAAAAATCCCAGGCGGCCAATTTGGACGCACTTTTTGACCAAACACCTTGGGTCCAATACGTTGCATACGTTATGTCTACTTCGTCGGGGCTGTCTTTTGGAAGTTGAGGAATAGGAACTGTCTTGTATTTTAAGTTTGGATTTTGTCTTTGAATATCAAAAACTCTCCAGCTCGGAGCAATATACATCGCCAATTTACCTGCCGCAAACGCTTGGGTTGAGGTGGGAAGAGTCGTATCCCAAACTCCGTCTACAGACAAAAAAAGAGTAAAGAATGTTAAAGCACCTTCCGCTTTGTCACCTACCGGGTTTCTCAGATCCACTCCGTTTTGAATCATCAATAGTGCCAAAATATCCTGCCAATTATCAACATTCTCGGTTCTCCCCAACGCAACTCCGGATTGGGTAATTATCCCTTTATCATCTTTTATGGTTAATTCTTTTGCTAAATCCCTAAGATCGGCCCAATTGGTTGGAGGTGTTTTACCTGATTTATTAAAGATATCCTCATTTATGAATAATGTAAGTGCATCGTATCCAATGGGAATTCCGACAATAGAATTTCCATACGATAAATCGGAAGTTATAACCGGGTAAAAGTTTTTTGAGTAGTCTGCTGCTGTCATTACTGACGGTGGAAGAGCATCAAGATCTGATTTAAACATGGGTACCCATGTGTTATGAAATGTAAAAATGTCAGGTCCCTCGCCCTTTGCAAGAGAATTTGACAATCTTTCTCTATAATCTTCTTTCGATTGTTCTACGTACGTAATATTTACACCGGGGTGGGTGGATTCATATGTAGAAATCAACGGTTCAACTACAGATTGGCTCTCCCAAAGTCCCCACCATACTATTTCACCCGACACTTTGTTTGAAGTCTTGCTGAATAGTCTATAAAAAACCATCGCCAAAACAAGCAATAAAATTATTATTCCAATAATAATCAATGGTTTTGAGTTTTTCTTTTTTGAGGAGAGGGCGGTTTGAGCAGGGGCGTTTGCCGTAATCACAGGTTCGGATACCGGAACCCCTGTGGGAACCGGAGTGTTTATATTTTGATTATTTTGATAAATATTACTGGAAGGTGGCATAGGTAGGCCTTTTAGGCTATATTTAAATGGTATCATAAGCCTGAAATATGGCAAGATATTCTATTAAAAATGAAGATAACTTTTAAGCCTATTGTAAAAAAATATTTACTACGAGTAATTATAGGGCTCGCCGTATTTATATTAATTATTCTGGCCGGGGCTTTTGCGTATGTTGCAGCTTACAGCGGTAAGGTTTATCCAAACTCATCGATCGCAGGTGTCTCAGTTGCCGGGAAAAACCCTCAAGAAGCGTTTACTGTTTTGTCAAAATATGTTTCTGTACCGCCCGAAATTACCTTAAATTACCAGGACCAGATCTTTAAAATTAAATCGAGTGATATAAAGCTTTCTTATGACCTATCTGCCTCCGTACAAAATGCCTACGAATTTACCAGAGGTGGAGACATTTTTAACGATTTTGAAAAGCGAATTAAATTGTTTTTTTATCCCAATAATTTTAATCTTGTTACTTCTTTTGACGAAGACATGCTTAAAAAGATTGTCTCAATCATCGCCGGACAGATTTCTATAGATTCTGTTGATCCCTCAGTTTCAAAGGTTAACGGTAGCATTCTGGTCAACAAAGGTTCTGCCGGCAAAGAAGTCAACCAAGATAAATTGATTTCAGCAATTATTAATAATTTGGCTCAAAACAGAAAAGAAGGAATCACAGTTCCTGTCGAGGATGTTGATAACACTCTAAACGACACCGAAGCAAAAGATTATGCATCAAGAGCCGAAAAATTCTTTGGGAAAAACATATCATTAAAATTCGAGTATGACAGTGTGGTTCTTCAAGACTCAGCTATTTTTAAACTACTAAATCCAAAGGGTGGGTATGATGGCGAAGCAATTGAGGATACTCTTAAAACTGTAGCTAAAACCTTTGAAAGGGATCCTCAAAACCCAAAATTTGTTTTTGAAAACGGCAAAGTAACTGAATTCGAACCGGCCTTAGACGGAATTAAGATAGATACCGGCCAATTTGAAACTCAACTTATCAGAAAACTTGAAGATCTTGAAGTATCCGAGGAAAAAAGCATTGAACTTAATGTTCCCACAAACAAGACACCACCCGAAATAACCACTGATAAGGTAAACAACCTAGGAATAAATGAGCTTATCGGAAGAGGTACTTCAACCTACTACCACTCAATCCCCGGGCGTGTTCACAATATTTCCCTTGCAACTAGTAGAATAAATGGGACTCTCGTAAAGCCTGGTGACTCATTTTCCTTTAATACCGCATTGGGGGATGTATCTGCATTTACGGGTTATCAACAGGCATATATCATTAGTGGCGGAAAAACGATTTTAGGTGACGGGGGCGGTGTTTGCCAGGTTTCCTCCACACTTTTCCGTGCTCTATTAAACTCCGGTCTTCCGATTACAGAAAGACAGGCACATGCATACAGGGTAAGTTATTATGAACAAGGATCTTCGCCTGGCCTTGACGCCACTGTTTACAGCCCGTCACCTGATCTAAAATTTGTTAATGATACTCCGGGATACATACTTATTGAGGCGACTGCCGATACTAAAAATTATTCTCTGGTTTTTGAAATTTACGGAACCAGTGACGGCCGAGTAGCTTCTATTACTAAGCCTGTTGTTACCGGTGTTGTTGCTCCCCCTGAGGATCTTTATCAGGACGATCCGTCACTACCTTCCGGAACAATAAAACAGATTGATTATAAAGCTTGGGGAGCCAAGGTAACTTTTAACTATGTTGTTACCAGAGATGGACAAGAAATAATAAACAAAACTTTCCTGAGTAACTATAAACCTTGGCAGGCGGTCTATCTTCGAGGTACCGGTCCCTCACAATAGCATCATTTACTAGTGACTAGTTACCAATGACTGGTTATAATTGCTCATGCGGATAATTAAAGCTGTTGGGAATCCGAACTTAATTCCTGAAGTTTCAAAGGTATTAAACGAGGGGGGTTTAATAATTTACCCGACCGAAACCCTCTACGGCGCAGGAGTTGACGCAACAAACATTATAGCCGTTAAAAAACTTACCGCATACAAAAATAGGCCCCTGGGAAAACCCTACTCCATAGCAGTTAAGGACACTAAAATGGCAAAAGTGTACGGAAGTTTAAACAAAACGGCATTAGGAATCTTTAATCAATTTCTACCCGGTCCTCTCACTGTTATTGTTAACGGAAAACACAAACTAGCAAAAGGAGTGGAATCTGAAGACGGAAAAATTGGCATTAGGGTCCCCGATTATGAATTTGTAAATAAACTATTAGAAGATTTTGGCAAACCCATTACCGCAACATCTGCCAACGCAAGTTATAAAAAACGTCCATACAAAATCTCGGACATACTAAATAACTTAAGTGATAAACAAAAAAAATTAATAGACCTGATAATTGATGCCGGCACACTTCCGACCAGAGATCCTTCCACTGTTATAGATACAACGCTCGACGAACCGGTAACTCTGAGGCAAGGTGAAATTAAGTTCTCGGAAAATAACCAAATACTTAGTACTGGTGAGGAAAATACGCAAAATCTGGCAAAAGAAATATGGCAAAAAAATGAGGTCTATCTTGGTATAAGATCGATTGTTTTTGCACTTCAGGGCGAGATGGGAGCAGGTAAAACTCAGTTCACAAAGGGTCTAGCCAAAGCAATGGGAATATCAGAACTGGTCACATCCCCAACTTTTGCGATTGAAAATGAATATGAGAGTATTGAAAATAAACTTTATCATTTTGACGCTTGGAGACTGGAAAAATCCGGAGAATTAAAAGAACTTGGCTTTGACGCATTAATAAAGCAAAAGTCGGTCATTTCGGTTGAATGGGCTGATAGAGTTGCCGATGTTATAAGGGAGTATGACGACGAAGCTGTGGTTATCTGGGTCAGAATAGAATTCGGAAAGGAGGAAAATGAAAGAGTTATCACTTGGGGAAACTTATAATAAGACCTACGTTGCAATTCCAATAACAGAAAGTCCTCTTTTTAGTTGGGTACAAAGTATTAATGGAAATAAAAAGTTTTATCATATTACGATTCTCTTTCTGGGTAAAATCGAAGAGGAGATGTTTCCAAAAATTAAAGAGGCCATGTTATCCATTCCGGAAAGCGGAAGTTTCATTCCGATCATTCCTGAAAAACTTGGCTTCCTCGGGGAAAAACGAGGGCTTTTTGCCCTTAAAATAAAAAGGACTGACGAGCTTGAAAAAATTAGGGAAACTTTGGACAAAGCTCTTCCCAAAAATGAGTGGTCCAATTTCAATTTTTTGCCACACGTAACAATAAAAACCGCAAAAAGAGGCGAGTTCAGCAAACACGATAGAGAAAGACTGCTTGAAATATACGATAGGAGTAAACTATTGGATCCCTATAAAGCCGAAACTGTCGGTCTATACTATAGAACAGAAGAGGGTTCTACCGCCCTGTTATTTAAAAAGAAATTATGAAAATTCTTGCGATTGATACATCGTGTGATGAAACATCAGCAGCCGTAACGGATGGAATAAAAGTACTTTCTAACACCATCTGGTCGCAGGCAACAGCCCATGCAAAATTCGGTGGCGTAATGCCCTCGCTTGCCAAAAGAATGCATGAAGAAAGAATTGATTGGGTAATTCAAAAGGCTTTAACGTCGGCCAAATCAAATATTCAAGATATTGACGCGGTTGCAGTAACAATTGGGCCAGGGCTTTCTATCGCCTTGGGTGTCGGTATTGCCATGGCCAAAGAACTTGCTATCAAACACAATATAAAAATGATTGCCATTAACCATCTAGAAGGCCATTTACTTTCCCCTATCGCAGATATTGAAAGACCTCTTTCTGCTCTACGGTTTCCTGCAATTGGTCTGGTTATCTCTGGTGGAAATACGATGTTAGTAAAAATTATAAAGATCGGTACTTATGAAGTTGTTGCCCAAACCACTGATGATGCTTTGGGTGAAGCTCTTGATAAAGCTGCCAGAATGATCGGACTTGGTTACCCTGGTGGTGCAGTACTCGAAAAAATTGCAAAGGGTGGAGACTTGAAAGCCTACACGCTACCCGTGCCAATCTCCGGGCAGGAAAAAAGACAAATTTTTACCTACTCCGGCCTTAAGACGGCATATTCAAGATTGGTTGAGGCTGAAAAACCCTTAAACAAAATGAAAATTCAAAATCTTGCCGCTTGTTTTCAGGATGTTGCTTTTAGACATTTAACTAGAGTTTTGGAATACTATTTGTCCCATTCACAATTTAAGATAAAAAATATATTTGTGGGTGGCGGGGTGTCAGCCAACATTGAAATAAGGAAACGTTTAAGAAGACTTTGCGATGTGCACTCGGTAGAGGTGTTTTTTCCTAAATCAAAAAAACTTTACGGTGATAATGCGGCCATGATTGGTGTTGCTGCTTATTTTAAAGCGAAGGCCGGGCAGTTCCAGAATCCAAACTCCATGGACAGAGATCCAAGGGCAAAATTGTCCAATTGATGGTACAATGTTAGCCATGGAACCTTCTTGTAATCATCAACTAAGTATGGCCACGTGGTATTTCTAAATATATGGAATCACAGTACGATCATAAGAAGTATGAGGCTAAAATTTATGATAAATGGGAAGAATCGCCTCAGGGACAGTTAAGGCAAGATTTTATGAATAAATGGATGAATAAATGGCTAGGGGAGTTTTATTACCGATGATTCGCATATTATTACTGACGGCCTGTCTCTTGTATACAGCATTAAATGCTCCTGAGGTTTTGGCTCAAGTACCGTCTAACACGGTTTATTTCTGGTACGATGGATCAGGACAAAGAGTTGCCAAGGTAGAAAACGGGGGAGAGCATATTTATTATTTAAGAAATCTTTTATTAAAATTCTTGTTGTTGCATAGTTTATTTGGGATTTTATTGAAA
>LCBU01000020.1 GCA_000997405.1 Candidatus Woesebacteria bacterium GW2011_GWA1_41_7
TCGGTCTTTTTGACACCCGCCCCCATAAACACTTGTCCCGATTGACCGTTAACTGTCACGATTTGTCCGTCTTTCAACAGTTTCGTAGCCTCTTTTGTTCCTACAACACAGGGGATACCAAGTTCTCTACTGACAATTGCTGCATGCGAAGTTTGCCCGCCTTCATCAGTGATAATAGCGGCTGACTTTTTCATTGCCGGTACATAATCAGGTGAAGTCATGGGAGCTACCAATACATCCCCCTTTTTAATTTTATCGATCTCTTTGGGAGACTTGAGTATCCTGACAGTTCCCGTCCCAATACCCGGAGATGCTGCCGCCCCGGTGAGGATCGGTGCTTCGGCAAATTTAACATTGCTGTTTTTCTCGGTTTTTTCTGATTTAGCCGTTTGAGCAATTGTAGTAACCGGACGTGTCTGAACTATAAATAGCTTGTCTTTTTCAAGAGCCCATTCCATATCTTGAGGAAAATAATAATGTTTTTGGATTTTATCTGCGTATTTTGCCAGGGCAATTATCTGCTTATCGTTGATTTTCTGCCTATCTCTAAGCTTTTTAGGTACTTCAAATTCTTTTGTCTTGCCATTAATTCTTGAAAGACGGATTGACTGGTCGGAAATTTCTTTGGAAAGTATTGCAAAAGTACCTTTTTGAACAACATAAGTGTCGGGTACCACAGACCCCTGAACAATCATCTCTCCAAGACCCCAAACAGATTCGATGATAATCCTATCCTTGTCATTTGTTACCGGATCAATTGAAAACATAACTCCGGAAACGTCACTTTGAACCATTTTTTGAACAACCACAGCAATTTTTACTTTTTCGTGAACAATTTTATTCATCACACGATAGTAAATCGACCGGGCAGTAAAAAGAGAAGCCCAACACTCACGCAGTTTATTAATTACATTAGCCTCACCTTTAATATCCAGGAAAGTAACCTGCTGTCCGGCAAAACTTGTACCTGGCATATCCTCTGCGGTAGCCGACGACCTGACGGCCACCAGACTATTCTTCATAAAACCTGATAATTTTTTGTAAGACGAAATTGTTTTTTGGGAAACGTCAGCGGGAACTTTGGAAGTCAAAATCATCCGCTGTATTCTTTTTGAAGCCTCTTCCAGTTGGGCTGGATCATTTACATCCAAACTCCCTAATATGTCATAAATTTTATGAATCAGATCGTTTTCCTGTAGAAATAAATCGTAGGCCTCAACGGTGACAACGAATCCGGGGGGAACGGGAAAACCTGCGTGGTAAATTTCAGCTAAATTGGCACCTTTTCCACCAACCAACTCAGTATCTCCCTTATCCAAATCTTTGAAGTCAGCAACAATAGGCAGTTTGGGCATACTATATTACATAGTAAAAGATATCTGGACAAAGGTAAAGAGGACCCTTTAATGAACAGGCTGGGAAAGTTCACCCTTCAACTTTAATATCCAGGGTTCGGGACCCGGATCCACACCGTCAAGCATTGAAAGGTAAAAGGCAAGCCACGCGCAGTAGTGAGCCAGTTCCAACGACTGCGTCAATTTGGTCTTACCCTTTAATATGTATGTATGGAAAGAAAGTCCTTGCTCCGCAAGAACCTTTTTGGTAACTGCGTAACGCAAAGTCACTCTTTGATTATTAAAATTGCTTTCCATGAATAGATAGCGATTATTTTTAACGAGTTCCGGCATTTGTGTCGCTTCAATAAGAACATGGTTAACTTCGGGAAAATCATAAAATTGTGTGTAATTTCTGGAGATCTCACACATGGCATTTCTGCCTGCGTTAAGTGCTCCTATAAGTGGTCTTCCCCCAAAAAGAACAGGTAAACCACCGTGCAACCACTTACCCATTTCGGCTGCATCCCAGGAATCCCGGATGTCAGTTAATTCTTTCAGAGACGCCAGGAGTACCTCTTCGGAAATAGATAGGACACCGGCCTTATTAAGTACACCCAAAAGTCCCCCAAGAGAAACTCCCAATCCCGTTTTAGGAAAATTAGGCGGATTAGAAGCTCCTGGGGATATAATCACCCCATGAATTTCACCTGAAGTTACGATTTCACCGATTTTTCCACCGGTAGCAATTCCCAGGATATTTGCTCCCAACTTTTTAGCAATTTCGATACCCGACAGAGTTTCTTCGGTATTGCCTGAATATGAATTGGCGATAACTAAGGTTTCCGCGTCAACCCATGCGGGGAGACCATAATCATTGTGTACAGCAAAAGGAATTTTAAGATCTTCCTCGAAAAGCCCCTGGATTAATTTTGCTGCGTTGCTACTGCCACCCATTCCGGTAACCACTACTTTTTTGCAGGGTATTTGGGGAATATTTGCTGATTGTGCCTGTGTCCAAGTGGTTTTGATCTGTTCGGGGAAAAGAGTGAGAGCTTCCATTACTCCCATAGAATCAAGTTGCCTGAAATTCTCTATATTTGATAAGTCCATATTTATGAACGGATAATTGCCAAGACTTCGTCGCGTTTAACCTCCATCAACTCTTTAGATTTAGCCTCAAGTGTCAAACGAAGCAAAGACTCGGTATTACTTGGCCTTACGCAAAATCTGTAGTCACTATACTCAACAGCCACACCATCAAGACGCGACACATCCGCATCTTTATACTTCTCTGCAATTTCATTCATTTTTCCTTCTTTATCTTCAACATCGCTGTTTATTTCTCCTGAGATAAAGTATTTACCCAAAACCGGAGCAACGACTTCTGAAAGCTTTGAACCTGTTTCGCTCAAGTACTCCAATACTTGCATTGGAGGAATCATTCCGCAATCAGAGTGCCAATAATCACGGTAGTATGTATGACCGCTGGATTCTGCGCCGAACAGTGCGTTTTGGTCTCTCAATATCTCTTTAATGTAAGAGTGTCCGACTCTGCTAATCACGGGAGTCCCGCCATTTTCTTTTATAGCGTCCAGAAGCGCCCATGTATATCTGGGGTCATATACAATTTTTTCACCGGGATTTTTGACAAGCATTTGCTTGATTAGAACGGTATTAAGAAAATATGGTTCAACAAATAACCCTCCGTCTGCACAGAAAAATACTCTATCGGAATCAGCATCCCATGTAATACCCAAGTCTGCTCCGCTGGTTTTAACCAGCTCTGCAAATTCAATTCTATTTTCAGGAATAAACGGGTCAGGTCTTCCCTTGGGGAAATTTCCATCGGGTTCAAAATTGAGTTTAATTATTTCTATGGGCAGACCTCCTGTTTCAACAATTTTTTCAAAAATTTTACCTCCCAATCCGAAATTAGGATTTAGAACAACTTTCATAGGTTTTATCTTGGCTACATCTATCCAACTAAGAATGTGTTTGCAATAATCATCCCAAATGTCAATTTTCCTGACAGTTCCAATCTTGTCCGAGCTTAACGTCTCACCGGAAATGACAAAGTCGCGAACTTGGGTAATTCCGTGTTCATATGTAATAGGAGCCGGTCCTTTCTCAACCATTTTCAATCCGTGCCACTCCGGAGGATTGTGTGAAGCTGTCGATTGGAGTCCCCCTTCGAATTTGTAATTTCCTACACCAAAATAAAGCATATCTGTCGACATCAAACCGACATCAACAACATTAATACCGGCATCTGTAAGTCCCTTAATTACGGCGTTTTTAATAGCTTCCGAATGCAAGCGGACATCCATACCGATCATAACTTCTCCTACGGGGTTAGTGAATTTCGCAAAACCCTGGCCAATCTTATAGGCGACATCCTCATTAATAGAATCCGGGTAGATTCCTCTTATGTCGTATGCTTTAAAAATTGTCTCGTCAACTTTCATTTAATGTTTTCATTCTAAATGTTTAAGTAGGACCAGGTCAAGTTCGGAAATCAGATCTGCCTTGGAAGTTTTGACATCAATATCAATAGCACTTAGGACGCTTATTAATTTTTGAAGGCTCAATACGTCAAACTTAGAAGCTTGAGACTTTAGCTTATTAATTTTCCAAAATGGAAATCCGGCTGACGCGGCATCAACTTTTGCCCAGTATACATCTCTGATATGTTTTGAGATTAAGCTGAAAACAAACTCCACCGGTTGTTTTTCCAGGATTTTATGTAAAGATCTGACACAAAATTCTCCTTTTCCGGGTAACAAGTTGTCCAAAAAATTCCAAAGAAGAACAGGAAGTTTATATTCTTCCACTTTTGTGCCGATGGAAAAATTTTTAACTGTAGCGGCGTTCAGTGGCCCTTCGTTATAGATTATCAGAGTGCCCGAAAGATCTTCCTGCCTTTTATTCAACCAGAGATACTCTTTTTTACCGAGTTTTTTGACATCTTTAAGGATAAAAAATCTTTCGTTACCAAAGAGGGAGCTTGCCGATAAAATCTCTTCAAAACTTTGCGCAGACTCGTCAATGTAATTCACTTCCCAGGATCTTTCTTTGGCCACATCAATAAATATTCTTAATCTGGCATAGGATTTTTGAGTATCGTCACCGTGTAAAATTATTACCTTCATAATTAGCTAAATATTATTGTTTTCCAGATATCTAGCAATCAACCCTTCAAGTTTATCCCTAAAGCTTCCTTTTCTTTTTCTGGTGTGCGGTACCAAGGCACCCGAAAAATTTTTCGGAATATGGCTAATTTCATGCAGTAAGACTTTGTCCTGATCGTGAAGCGATAACTTATCAAAATATCCAGAAATTACCTCGATGATGTAAGCAGGTCCAATCTCCAGGGTGTTTTGCCATAGTTTGGGAAGTCCCCATGTTCTGGCGTAGGCTCTGGCCTTCGATCCTGTGGATCTGTAAAAAAACAAACGACTAACCACCAGATGATCCAACTGAAGTTCTTTGATAAGTATTAACGCCCGCCTTCGAATATCGGGGGCTTTTTCGTACTCAAATTTTGAAAACTTCCGTGCCTTCTTTAACTTGCCCATTAGTCTTCAATCCTATCACAAAATATCTCTTCTTACCCCACAACTAGCATTTTGTGAAGCACTCGTTAGATCTTAAATACTTCTACTCCTTCCTTAACTTCTTTTTGAGTCTTAAGACCTATCACATCTCCTTTTGTCGCGGTATCTTTTTTATCGTGTTCGACTTGAATCGAATCAACCGACTGCTCAAACAAATCTTCCCCATCTTTTGAAAATTTGACCCTGTCTCCTACGGAAAGAGTACCGTCAAGTTCAACTATGGCAACACCAATTTTGTCGTAATAATGAGTTATGCGACCCACCTTAAACAACTTCATTCACCCCCTTTCCTTCACCAATTTTAAATGCATGGGTTAGGGCAATAGCCAACGCATCGGCAGCATTATCAAAATGAGTTTTTTTGTTTTTTTCACTTGTTACGCGATCACCTAAAATTTTTCTGATAGATGCCTGAACCTCTTTCTTGTTGGCACGACCGTTTCCTGTAATCATTTTCTTAATAGTTCCCGGTGCATATTCCTCAACTTTAATTTTTGTTTTACATGCCGCAAGAAGCATCACTCCCTGAGCCTGGCCGACTGCAATAACGGTCTTGGCATTATTAGAAAAGAAGATTTTTTCAAATACAAAAACGTCGGGCTTGTGTTTTTCAATCAGATTCTTAATTTCCTCAAATATAAAATCCAGGCGTTTTTCTTTAAGAAGTGCTTTATCGGTTTCAATGAGTCCCCATTCGACAACTTCGTTTCCTTTCCCGTTTAGTCTTACGAGGCCGAATCCTGTTGTGGCGGTGCCTGGGTCAATTCCCAATATTAACATTCTTT
Organism: Candidatus Woesebacteria bacterium GW2011_GWA1_41_7; assembly: GCA_000997405.1. Lineage (GTDB taxonomy): Bacteria > Patescibacteriota > Microgenomatia > UBA8517 > UBA8517 > UBA8517. The sequence goes on from LCBU01000020.1 coordinate 5,737, forward strand.
AACATTATAACAGTGTTTGTTAAAAAAGAACGGGCAGGACATATCACTCGAAAACAAAAAATTGAGTGACAGTATCCTGCCCGAAAACAAAAAATTGAGTGAGCGCACCCTCCTTGAAAGCAAAACTTCAAGTAGGCACAAACACCCAATTTGGAGGGCCCTTTGGCCTCCAAGTGCCCTGGTGAGGAGTCGAACCCCAAACCTGATTGGTTTACACCAATCGCTCTTCCACTTGAGCTTCCAGGGACAAAATTAAAGTGCTATATAGGGGATGAAGGATTCGAACCTTCGAGCTCTCTGCTATTAAATGCCAGAGCGTTCTTCCACTGAACTAATCCCCAATTAAATGCCTATTAAAGGCATGGTATTGTCAGAATGGATAACACTCCGCGGAATATTATCCATCTTAAATACAACCAGTGCGCGGCTGTATTCCCAATGACTGCCCTTCAGTCCGAACGGATTGAAGGAACGAACCGTTACGTACTCTATTTGTTCGTAAAAGCGATTATATCCAAAACATGTACACTGTCAAGAAGAAATGTATGCTTCCGCCCGATTCGACGGTTCTTTTTAAGTTACTAATATACGGGGATCACCCTGGCGCTTTTCAAATTACCGTCTTCGATTTCCAGAGCCAAAACCTCAATTCTTAAACTTTTAGGGTGTTCTGGGTGAAGCATTGAATAATATTCTGCTGTTTTAGTTATTTTTCTGATTTTTTCGGCTGTTACAGCCTCTTCAGGCCTTCCGAATTTTAGGCTCCAGCGTGCCTTAACTTCGATAAATATAAGACAGTCGCCTTTTGTCGCAATTATATCGATTTCTCCGAATCTGCTTCTGAAGTTTCTGTCAATTATTTTATAACCCTTTGAAGAAAGTAAGCGGGCGGCAAAATCTTCTGCCAGTTTACCAACCTTACTTGTTGGTCTTTGTGCCACTCTTAATTCTACTACCGGCTTTCTTGAAGATCATCTCAATCTCGGTTGGGGCTTTTTCTCTTGTGTAATAAAGTTTCGATCTTTTGACACCTTCGGTACCTCTTTTAACGACAGTAATTCTGTCAATTGTCGGAAGGTTCACAGGGAAAATCCTTTCAATTCCTACTCCGGCTTCTCCGATTCTTCTGACCAGAAATGTCTTTCCCGGCTCTCTGCCTTTAATGCCAATGACCATACCCTCAAAGACCGCCTCGCGGTTTTTGTCTCCGTCTTTAATTCTTTGGACAACACGAACACGGTCTCCAACTCCGAATTCGGTTTCTTTTATAGAGATTTTTAATGCCATAGATCGATATTGTACTAGAAACGGGCTCTATCTTCAAGAAGACTCTGTTTCCAAAACGTCGCTGATTTTCTGAGCAAGATTTTCGTTCCAGTTTATTTTAAACGGCAGTTTAACTTTTCTTCCCCCGTCAAAAACCAAAAAGGCATCAAGGTTTCCCAGGTTTTCGGTTAAGAGAGTTTTAAGTCTTTGCAGGCAGTTGACGTCTGTTTCCCGGGGTACATTTATAAAAACCTCTTTGGGCTTATCCTCACCGAGGCCGCCGATTGTTTCAATTGCATCGACTATTATTCCCGGAGATTCGTCCCTGACATCCACCTTCCCTGTAACAATTAATGGCTTCCCTTCATTCCAAAAATCGCGCGTATCTTTAAAAACCTTCGGAAAAACCACAACTTCAATGGTTCCCGTACCGTCATCCAGTTTAACAAAGGCCATTTCGGCACCGGTTTTTTTGGTTGTAATAACTCTTACTGCAGAAACAACCGCCGCCACCTTAACTGTATTTATATGAGTTTCCGAAGATATGATCTCAAATATTTTATGAGTTGACTCAAATACCAAAGATCCAAGTACCTCACTTATCGGCTTCGCACTTAGTGAAAAACCCAAGAGTTGCCTCTCAAGAGATTCCAACTCTTCGTTGGGGAACTCTTCAATGTTTGCTATTGTTATTGTTGCAGCTGATTCGGTCTTTTTCAGTTCACTGCCCGCAAACAAACCTTGTTGATTATCGTCAGTTTTGGATCTACCCACTTTATCTCTAATCGAATCCATGGCAGAAAGAAGCGCTGCACGTCCTCCAAATTTGGACATTGCCCCAACTTTAATTAAGCTTTCTAAGACTTTCTTGTTAATTTTTCGGTTATCAACTCTTCCCAAAAAATCCGCAAAGGATTCGAATTTACCGTCCTTCCGGGATGAAAGAATAGAGGAGATTGCAGCGTTACCTACATTTTTAATAGCCGAAAACCCAAATCTGATAGATTTGCCGTCTCTAGAATCTTTGTCTTCAATAATCGTAAAGCCAATGTCTGATTCGTTAATATCCGGAGGCAGTACTTTAATCTTCATACGTCTACACTCGTTAATTGCGGCAGAGACCTTTTCTTTATCGTCAGATTCAGCGGTCAGAAGTATTGGCTTTCATATAAGCGGTCTGGTAGGCTACCATACCGTAGCTTGCAGCATGAGCTTTATTAAATCCGTACGACTGGAACGGTTCAAAAAGTTTCCAAAGATTTTCTGCAAAGTCTTCGGACTGACCGTTGGTGATAATTCCTTTAATAAACTTTTCTTTTTGGGCAGCCATCTCTTCGGGAATCTTTTTACCTACCGCTTTCCTGAATTTATCCGCCTCTTCCCAGGTATAGCCTGCCAAATCCAGAGCGCAGAAGAGGAGATCGTCCTGATATACGATAAGCCCGTAAGACATTCCCAAAAACTTTTCCATTCTGGGGTCAAGATATTTAACCAATTTGGTGTTATGTTTTCTCTTAATGTACTCAGGAATCTGGGAAATTGGTCCCGGACGGTAAAGTGCAACCATAGCCATCAGATCTTCAATTCTGTTGGGTTTGAGTTCAACCAGATATTTAGTCATTCCTCCGCTGGCAAGCTGAAAAACACCCATCGTTTCTCCCCGTGCAAGCATTTCAAAAGTCTTTTTATCATCCAGTGGGATTTCATGAAGATTTATATCAACTCCCAGCTTATTTTTGACGATGTCAACCGCAGCTCCCAAGATTGATAAGTTTCTGATTCCAAGAATATCAAATTTTATAAGTCCCACTTCCTCACTGGCGTGCATTTCGTATTGTGTTATGACTTTTTCACCCGAAGGTTCACGTTGAACCGGCGAAAAGTCGGTTACCTTAGTCGGAGCAACAACCACTCCGGCTGCGTGTACAGAGACGTGCCTTGCACCGCCCTCGATATGCATTGCCA
>LCBU01000021.1 GCA_000997405.1 Candidatus Woesebacteria bacterium GW2011_GWA1_41_7
GCCGTCCGCTTTAGTTGAGTAAGACAGCATCAAAAAACTTCCAGTGCTATCGGGGAATCTTCCGATTGGAAAATCCCTTCCCGGATCAGACGTATATTGGAATTGGTCTAGCATCATCCCATTCTGATCAAATAAGATAATCCAATCACCGGAATTATTAAAAAACGAGGTTGTTTCAAAGTACGGAAATGTCGGGTTTAAAGTATTAAGTGAAGTTAAAAGTTTTTTAGTTCCGGACCCCGTATCGTCTAAAAAATTCTGATCGTCATCCAAATAATAGTTTTTAATATAATCTGCGGACGGACTCGAATTATAAAACTCCACCCATTCGGGTGTCCCGTTTGCTACAAATTCATTTATCACTACCTGGGCCTTAACTTTTTGAGGAAAAATACTAGCCATCACCAAAAGGCCAACAACAAAAAGCGTGAACTTTCTCATGCAATATTGGCAACCGATTAAATCGTTGTTGATTTAATCATATCATATACATGAAGTTTAGGATTATTGAAACTATAAATGTATTATCAATTAAAACTAACCAAACGAAGACTGGTAATATCTGAGAAACTGTACTTGTCGGTAAGTGGCCTGCCAGATCCGTCTGACCCCGCACCATTCTCCATAAAAGGATCTCTCATTATATAATTATCACCGTCTTTTCTTGTAAGAACAATAAAATGATCAGGCCCGGAATAGAGTCCGGCAATTACAGGTCTGCCTGCCGATAGCTCAGAATCAATGATGCTTTTTGAAACACTGGAAATCGAAACAGTAATGCCATTTACGGAAAAGGAATGATACAAATAACCCGTTGCGGGGACAAATGCATCATTGGAAACCGCTATGTCGCCGGGTTTTATATTTTTCCCATAGTGGCTGGCTACCATTGAGACCGAAGAAACTAAACAGCCATAATTTGCCATTGTGTACGAGGACCCTCCCATACCAATATTTCCCCATTCGGAGTCTCGTTGGTTGTAATAACATCCCCAATCATTACATTTTGTCTGATTACTGAGAATTGAGGCTCCACCCTGCCTGGTAACGAAGCTTTGAAAGGCTGATAATTGGGCTTTCGCCTGACTTAAAAGTTGCTGATATTTTACCTCGTCATTTTTAGTCGCCAGAAGAAGGTTGTTTTTGGCCAGTTTCTGTGCATTAAGATTTGCCTGCTGGGTTTTTAGTTGTTTTTGTAAAACTTCCTGGTCGGCTTTTTGTCCTTCGTAGGTGGTTTGTGCATCTTCAAGCCTTTTCAGGAGACTTTGATCTTCTTCCTGGATTTTTTCCAAATAGTGAAACTTTGAGACAGCATCTTCGATATTATATGCGGTTAGAATGTATACCAAATTATTTTCAAATTTTGATAATTTATAAGTTTCCACAGCTCTCGAATTAAAAGCCTCTGTAAGTGCAGCCAAAGAATCTCCTAGCTGATTTATTCTTCCTCCGAGCATTTTAATTTGTTCTGCGGTTTGAGCAATTTTTACAGTGGTAAGTTTAATCTGCGTATCAAACTGCGCAATCTGATTTTTTAGAGTACTTGCCTGCCCCTGAAGTTTTGAAATCTCATTCTGATATTCCTGAATTAATCTATTACACTCCTCCGTATTACTACATGTTTGGGCAGAGACGGTTTTTGTAAATGCAAAGAAGACTAGGCATATGCCAAGAAGTATAGATACTTTTTTAACATGAAATTTCATCTTAAAACAAACCTCATCTCGCCTTTTTTACTCTGGAGATAGTAACCAAACTTCCGGCTAGCGCCAATATTGCTCCGGCAAAAAATTCTATCCCCAGGATTGCCCCGAAAAGCTTAAAAAGACCCAGTGCGTCTTTGGGTAAAATCGGAATATCTCCAAAATAGCCCACTATTGACGGCGATAAATATAGTACTGATATAAAAGCGATCGCCCAGCCCATGACCACTCCGGCAATTGTATAAATTGACGCCTCAATTACCAAAGGGCTTCTGATAAAACCTTTTGTGGCACCGATCAGATTAAGAATTTCAACCTCTTCGCGTCTGTTCCACCAATCCTTACATAATTTGTCACCGTCTTAAGGCGGCCTATGACATCGTCCAGACTTGTCTCTCCTCCGAGGGCTGCCGTAAAACCCACCGAGTCTACAATATTTTCACCTTTGACATTGTTAATAGCGTTTTGTGCAAAAGACAGATCGTTGACAGAAAATTCCAAAGACGCCGGGAAAATGGAAGGACTCACAAGCTGTCCCAAAAGCGGATTGTCGCTGGTTGCTTCCTGGTATATGGAAAGCGCTTCCTCCTTGCTGACATATTTTACATCCCTAATTTGTGCATCTGCTTCCAGCCTGTGCTGTAAATCCGCGATCTCCGTATCTTTCACATCGCTTTTTATAAACGCAATAATTTGAGGCCTGGTTTCAAAATAAGTCAGCATTTTTGAAGAGGAATAAACAAGCACGTAAACTACTGTGGAAACAAAAAATGTAAGAGTCAATACAAAAGAAACAGCCAAAGCCTGAAACGGAGAACGTCTAATATAACCCCATGCAGTTTTTAAATGTGTACTCATTTCTCTTTTATTTTACCACCCTCGGGGTGGCTTTCCTCACCCTCCTTGATGTCTTTTATTTCATCTGTATTGTCTTTTTTGTTATTAGGTTCTTTCCCGATATCAACTTGCTCTTTTTTACCGTCAACATGAATTACCCGTTTTTTATATTTGTCGACTATCTCCATGTTGTGGGTAGCCATTATTATGGTTTTTCCTTCCTTATTAATTTTCTCCAGAAGATCCATCAAGCCGTCTGCAGTTTTCCAATCAAGATTCCCTGTAGGTTCATCTGCCAGAATTATTTTAGGATTTATTGACAGCGCCCTGGCAAGAGAAACCCGCTGAAGCTCACCTCCGGAAAGCTGTGACGGAAAAAAGTTTGCCTGGCGGGACAATCCAACCAACCTTAAAATGTGTTTTACTCTTTCTTCCCACTGCGGCTCGGGAAGCCCTATCACTGCAAGGGCTACAGCCACATTCTCATAGACAGTGCGATCCGAAAGAACTTTAAAATCCTGAAAAATTACCCCGATTCTTTGTCGGTATGATGGAAGATTTTTATCGTTTAAATTAGCTAAATTCAAGCCATCAACTCTAACCTCCCCTTTAGTGGGAAGTACCTCGCCCAAAATAAGCTTTAAAATTGTGGTTTTTCCGGCACCGGAAGGTCCTGTGATAAATACAAATTCACCTTTTTTGACATCGAAAGACATGTCACTTAAGGCTACTATTGAACCGTAAGATTTTGTTACGCTTTTGAAATTGATTAATACAGGTTCTTCTTGTGACATAGGTTTAAGTAATTCAGAGTAACAAGTGAAAACAAATAAAGCCAGCCCCAAAGGCTATTCAATAACTTTAATTTTGGCCACATCCATAAGCCAGCCACCCGGTCTTGTTGAAGATATAGTTTCTCCCCAGATATCAACTTTCTTATTCAAAAATTCACCTAAATCAATCGTACTTGAAGTCAAAGCCACATCCTTTGAGGAACCTCCACCGTTTCGTGCGAGACGGTAAGTTCCCTCGCCATTTATTCCGCCTTCAGTCAAAACTCCCGTTGCCGCGTCATACTTAACGTCCGGATCAAGTTTACCGGCTTCTGTTGAAGTTACTTTTACACCCGGAGCACCTTTTCCCGAATTTCCTGAGCCGCCAAATACGTTTGCAGAAAGCATCCACGCAGTTACCACACCTGCCAAAACAACCAGAAAAGCTCCAATTACCAGGGGAAGTACACTTTTACGCGCCGATTGCATAGACTTCAATATACCATTAAAAAAGCCAAAAACGCAACTCCGGAATAAACGATTAGCTTTTAACTAACTTAACTTCAGCATCAACAAACTCTTCTATCTCCCCGCCCAGCACTGCTTCTGTATTTCCGGTTTCAACTTCGGTTCTCAAATCTTTAACCATCTTGTAGGGATGAAGAACGTACGAACGAATTTGGGTTCCCCATGAAGCAGGGCGGTAATCGCCTTTCAGTTCTTTCTTTAACCCCTTTGCAATTTCTTGCTGTCTCAACCACAACTTTCCTCTAAGTAAATCCAAAGCTATTTTTCTGTTTTGTTCCTGGAAACGCTCGGTTGAGGCAGTAATGACAATACCTGTCGGTATATGAGTAAGCCGGACGGCAGTAGCAACTTTATTAACATTTTGCCCGCCATGCCCCCCTGCGTGAATAAATTGCCAATCCAAATCTTCATCTTTTATCTGAATATCTTTAAGGTCTGTTTCCTGAAGTTCAGGCATAACCTCAACAAGAGCAAATGATGTTTGCCTTAATTTATCTGCGTTAAACGGCGATTGCCGCACCAGGCGATGTGTACCGGCCTCATTTTTTAAGTATCCGTAAGCATAATGCCCGGTAACTTTAAAGATAACGCTTTTTATTCCGGCTTCTTCCCCGGCTGTGTAGTCCAAGGTTTCCGTAGACCAACTTTTCCTCTCGCAAAACCGCGTATACATTCGGAAAAGCATTCCTGTCCAATCCATTGCTTCGGTTCCTCCCTGGCCTGCATGAACCGAAAACAGGGCGTTTTTTCCGTCATATTCACCCGAAAGGTAAGACATCAGTTCAAGCTCTGCCAGAGTTTTTTCTGCTTTAGCTGCCTCAGCATCGTCCTGAACATGTTTCAAAATTTCCACTGTTTCGGAAAGCTCCGTAATACTTTCCACCTCTTTTTTAAGATCAGAGAGCTCTTGGGTAACCGCTCTTGCATTTTCAGGATTCTCCCAAAGATCGGGATCAGATACTTTTATTTCAAGATCTTTTATTTTTTCCTTCTTTTCTGAAAGGTTAATTACTTCCTTCAGTTTTTCCAAACGTACCGAGAGCGCCTCAATTTTTTCCTGCATATATGAAGAAGTATAACCAAAGATGGGTAAAAGGTAAAAGGTAAAGAGTAAATGCTATTTACAAAAAATCGCTTTTACAGTTTTCGTATCGGCAGGATTCAAACTTTGTAAGACGTCAACCGCCTTCTCCACTCCCACGTCTACATTTGCATAAGATGAAGGAATTTCCATATTAATTCCCAAGACCTGGACCAGCTTTGAGCGTCCCGCATCAAGGGCTGAAGTAATTGCAGGGGGCGGGTTTTTCCAGCCCAATATCGAAGTCAGGGCAGTTCTTCCTCCAATTATCAGAAATCCTTCTAAAATTAATGCCAAAAGAAATCCGAAAAATACTCCGAAAGCTGCTCCTTTAAATGACCAATCAACATAATGGCGTCTAAACTTGGCCATCATGAATACCAAAACAAAAAGAAGGATCACAATTGTTATTGCTTGCCAATAAGGTATAGGTAAATTTATCTTACCCAAACTAAAATTGAAATTAGCCGAAAATATTTTTAGAAAATTTCCCATAACACTTCATTCTACCATGAGGAAACTGTGTTTCCGATTGGCAAGCTCGTCTTATCATGAGGAAACTATGTTTCTGAATGACAAGGTTTCCTTACCATGAGGAAACTGTGTTTCCGATTGGTAAGCTCGTCTTTAAAGACTTAAGGGGTAGCAGTAGGTGTGGCGGAGGGTTTGGCAGTGGCACCTTTTCGAAGTCCTGTAACGATGATGACGTCATAGGAGGTGCTGGTTGAACTGGTCTTCTTAACAGTTTGGTAAGTGGCGTTAAGTTTTGTAGTAATTTCGTTTACGACATCACTTGAAACTGAGCTTGAAAAACTCACTTCCGTGTCCGTATTGTCCTGGGTAGTGGAATTCCCGACAGTCACATTAGTGTAGCCCAATCCTTTTAGTAAAGTTTGCAAGTAAGCTGCTTCCCCTGTTATACCTGTGCCGTTTTGAACCTGAATTTTGACTTTTGTCTTATCAACATTTGCGGAAGGGCTTGCTGAAGGTGATACCGAAGGAACCGGGGTTGGCTCCTGAATAGGCGCGGCTGTGTTTTGGTAAGGAGTCGGTTCTGTCAGAGATGGTGTTGCACCATCCGATGTGGCACTTTTGTAAATTACGTATCCTAAAATTCCGATTAAAGCCAAAATCCCGATTATTAAAAGGGTTTTTGCTCCTCCTCCTTTATTTTGTTCACCGACCGTAGGAAAAGAAACTCCGTTATCTTGGGTCTGAGAAGTGCCCTGAGAGAATCCTTGAGATTGATTTTGCGTCTCTTCCATAGTTGTGGGCAAGTATAGTCATTAAATCAGGTATTTGTCAAGCGCACTTTCCGCCTACCTAAATACTTTTCTGTAACTTCTCCATTAATAGAGAGTAAAACCTAAGATTATGAATAGTAGCAAGCCTCCCTGCTGTAAAATCACCTATTCTAAATAAATGTGCCAGATATGCTTTTGAATATCTTTTACAGAGCACACAGTCACATGCGGTACTGACGGAACTGTCGTCTTTAAAGTATTTTTCCTTATCGGGAGTATAAAACGAATAGAAGTTTAGCTTGTAAACATCAATTTCTTCGATAGAAATTGCGTCGTAGACGTAAAGTCTTCCATGCCTGGCATCACGTGTCGGAAGAACACAGTCAAAAATATTAAAACCCATTTTGCTTAAAGCAACGATTTCTTCAGGCTTTCCGACTCCTAATCCATAAAGGAAATAATCCTCGGGGGCACCTTCCGCAATCGTTTTTGCCGATTCAAAATCAAAATCCCCGTTTTCGTCTATCGGCCATCCACCGTAACCCAGTCCGTCAAAGCCGATTTTAACAAGTTCTTTGGTACAATACTCCCTTAAATCCTGATATTTTCCACCTTGAACAACTCCTAAAATATAAGGCCTTTCTGTATCATTAAGTTTCTTCGATTTACAAATTTTTTCAAATTCGGCCTTGCTGCGTTTTGCCCAGGAAATTGTTCGCATAACCGAATCTTTTGCTTCTTCATAGGAAGATTTCGGATCCGTAAAGTCATCCAAAACAACAACCATGTCTGTTCCCAGTTTTATTTGAAAAGCAATGGACTTTTCGGGAGTCAAAATCTTTTTTGATTTTTTGGTTGGATGGAAAATTACTCCTTCGTCTGTCACTTTACCTTTTACATTACCGGATTTTATTACGGACATTACCTGGAAACCTCCCGAGTCTGAGATTGTTCCACCCTTAAAATCCATGAAATTTCCGATTCCTTCAAATTTGTCCAAGACATCCCCGCCAAGCTCCTGCCATAAGTGAAAAGTGTTGACTAAAATTCCCAATGTCTGGGTTTTTTCTAAATCTGAAGTGTCTAATGACTTGATTACTCCACGAGTCGCGTCGGGAAAGAAAAGTGGTACGGGAATATTCCCGTTTTTGGATTTAAAAAATTTGCGCGCCATGCTATTCAACTTTCAGAAGTTCGACCTCAAAAATTAATGTCGCACCACCCGGAATAGCACCGGGAATTCCACTGTCTCCATAAGCAAGGTCTGACGGAATTACCAGCTTCCTCTTCCCGCCAACTTTCATTCCGGCCACTCCCTGATCCCAACCCGGAATAACTTCCCCTGCCCCAAGAGCAAACGAAAAAGCCTGATTCCTATCGTAGGAACTGTCAAACTTTGTTCCATCGGTTAAAGTTCCTACATAGTTTACCGTAACAGTTTTACCGGGAACGGCAATATCGCCCGTTCCGACTTTTATGTCTTCTATTTGTAATTCAGTTGCATTCATAATTGATATTTTTGACGATGGTGTTTTTACCGTCTGAGAACTTTCGATTGCCGATGTAATAGTATCAGATGGGGTCGAAGTTTGTAATACCTGTCCGACTTCATCCTTCTTAGAAACAATAAGAAAAATCCCCACAACTATCAGAAGTGCGAGAAAGATTGTTACAAATAAATATTTCTTATCAGGGCTTTGACCGGCTAAGTTTTGATCGTCCACGAAAAGAATATTATCACGGATAAAATTATCCTTCCACTGTTAACTAATCGTCTGTCTCGTGTTCCTCCGTATCCGAAGCTTCTTTTGCATCCTCAATTTCTTCTTCAATATCCGGGTTGTCCGAACTAATCCGTTCAAATTCCGAGTGTTGTTCATTAAGTTTATTCTCAAAATCCGCATTTGATTCACCTGTAGCTTCAAAGTTTTCCTTGGCCTGGTCTACGTTTTCTTTATACTCTGCAACAACCTGCTCTAAATTTTGACCGTTAACTTCCCGCTCTTTTGACAAATCAATAATTTCGTCAGCTCTGTGATCAATTACGACTTGGTTACTACCGCTTGTCTCCTCGATAATTTTTTCCGACAAGATCTTAACTGAATAAAACGGATCTCCGGGAAGCGCAGCCAGTGCAATTTGATAGGTTCCGAAAAATATTATCAAAAGCGCCAAGACGGCAAGCGAGACACGGGCAAAACCGCTCAAAAATATTCTTTTGTAGAAAGGCTCTTTTGTGTCGATCTTTTTGGCAACATCGCTCCACCCGGATGTTTTTAAATGCAGGGTGGCATTTGTCTTTCTGTACTCATTTTTTAGATCTGTCAAAAAATTATTATTGCTCATATATTTCCCTCCAATTTCTTTCTCAATATACCTAATAGCCGATGAACTTTCACACGTATAGCACCTGATTTTTTAGCTGTAATTAAAGCGATTTCATTAAAAGACAGCTCTTCAAAATACCTCAGGATTATAATTTGCCTATCGTCCTCATCAAGAACCGATAAAACCTGCCTTACTTTACTCATCGACTCGTTTCTTAAGAGGTTTTCCTCAATGTTCGTATCCGACTTAAAATTATCTCCGATCGTCAGTTCCAAAGAAATTTCTTTTTTCTTTCTTTGATGATCTATTACCAGATTTCTGGCAATTGTATATAAATACGATTGGAATGTTCCCCCCGTTAGTGAAAAGGTTGTGATTTTGTTCCAGGCTTTAACAAAAGTATTCTGTGTAATATCTTCAGCCAAAAATTCATCGTCAACCAGGTAATAAGTAAACCTATAAATCCTATCCAAAAATATGTTATAAAGCTCGGCGAATGCGTTTTTATCACCGACGATTGCCCTTTTTACAAACCTGTTGTAATCGTCTGACATTACCACACATTCTATCAAATAGAACGAAATATGGGTTGTTTTGTAACAAATTATCATACTATCCGTTGTATTTAGTATGAAAATGAAAAAGATCCTGACTACACTTTCGATAATTTCCATTCTTGCTTTCGGGGCAATGTTAGCCAAAACGATTCAAGTAAGAGCAAGCTCTCATGACGACCAGGAGGAGAACGAAACCCTTGAAATTGAAGATGAAGAAGAAATTGACGACCAGGAGGAATTAGATGATATTTACGAAGATGAATCAGAAGAAGACAAATCCCCAAGTCCGTCTGCCAGTCCTACAGCCAGCCCATCAGTAAGTCCCAGCCCTTCCCCAAGTCCGTCCGCAAGCCCCAGTGCAAGTCCCTCCGAGACTCCGGAAGCAGTAGTAGAAGAAAATACAAATGACGATGCTTTAAGCGCACTTTCAAATTTGATTAAACAGCTTCTTCAATTTATTGAGTCAATCGGGCAAAGAGACTAATTTAGTTTGCAGGCAGTTGCGGATAATGACAGTGCTTCCACTTTTTTCCGGATCCACACCAACAAGGGTCGTTGCGGCCGAGCTTTTTGGATGATTGACTACTTGATGAGGAAAAAGCAGGTTCTCCGGATCTTGCTGTTGAAGCAGCATCGCCGGACAATCCTGTTTGATCGGACCTGTCCACATTTTCCCGAGCCAAGTGTAAAGGAATTTCGGGTTGGGGCCTTGCAACTCCTATTCTCAAAATCCTCCTTGAAAGCTCTGTATTTATTTTATTAACCAAATTTTCGAATAAATTATATGCCTCATTTTTAAATTCAATTAAAGGATCCCTTTGTCCGTAAGCCCTTAAGGTAACGCCTTCCCGGAGGTCGTCAATGTGATCAATATGATCCATCCAAAGGTGGTCTATTGAACCTAAATATGCGAATTTCTCAACTTCGCGCATAACGGTTGAGGTTAAATCCTTTT